>JAGLKH010000424.1 GCA_023141985.1 Flavobacteriaceae bacterium
ATATCTTCTCTTTGTGCTTCTATCCATTCGAAAGAGTGTTCAACTCTATTTGTAAATTTAGGAGAAGTGACTTTTTCTGGAGCCTTATAATAGTCATCTACTAAATTTAAGTATGTAATTACACGTTGTTGATTAATATCTTCTAAGTAGCTATAATAATGTCGTTTAAAGCTTAATAATCTGGATTCAACCAGATCAATATTTTGAAGTTCAATATGTAATAAAATTTCAATTAAATTCTTTTTTATAACCCATTCTTTTCCAGCTTTTTCAATATACCACTTATCAGTATGGTAAAATTCTGAAAACAGACGCTTCGCTTTTTTAAAATCACTTTTCTGAAAATAAAACATTATTAAGCTTAAATAAATATCTAATAAAGATTCTATATCTGGATGTTTTGGGATTATAAAAGGTTCGAGAATTTCTATTGCTTTCTCTTGCTGATTTGAATAATTGAGATTAAGAGATAAAAGTAAATTATATTTTAGTTTAAATGTATTATAGTATTTGCCTTGCTTTAACTGCATAAGATTATGCATTTCTTCTAAATATTCTAAAGACAAATTAAATTTTTTATTCCGAAACAGCGTATTTGAGGTTAAGTATAATACTTGAACGTGATAATATAACTGCCTTTCTTTACTTTTATGAATTTGGATTGCTTTGTAAGTGTTTATTAAAAACGGTTCAATCTTTAAATAGTCATTCGTGGCAAAAGCAGAAATGCTTACAATTTTTATTAATTGATACAATGACTTAAATGACATAGATTCATTGATGCTAATATTATGTTCTTCAAGGGTATTACTTACTAGAGTTTGAAAATCAATTACTTCACCTTTATAGGTTACTTTATTTATTGACTGCCGAATTTTAGCATAAACTATATTGAGCTGATCTTCGATGTAATGGTTTTTTTGATTACTTTCAAATTTTGCAATAAGCTTGTCAATATCCATAGATGGATTTGCATAAGCATATTGTATTTTAGTATGGTATATTTCATTAAGTAAAGGGAATAGATAATGCTCTTCTGCTAAAGTTTCTGCTTTATATAAAATTTTGTAGGCCACCTTATATTGTTTATGAAGCAGGAATGTTCTTGAAGCTAATATTAACTTTATAATTTGCATATCTACCGCCTTTTCTTCATCTAACTGCGCATTCGCGATAAAATCGATTATAGATTGATATAAGCGTTTTCTTAATGCATGATAGGCATCCTTTTTATGACTTTTATACAGCTTTAAACAAATATCTTTTGAGTCTAATTCGTTTTTAATTAAAAGTTTTAATAGTTGAATGTTCTTAGTGTCTTTACGTTTATTTTTTCGTTCTAAATAAACGATGAAGCGTTGATGGTCGTCGGAAGATAAGGTTGAAATTATATTATTTAGATTATTCATTTAATCGTCAGTAAATAATTATAAATTATAGTAAATATAGTTATTAATATAATATAGCTTTAATATATATCGTCAGTTTTATTAAAAATTTGTGTTTTATTCTATCAATAAGATTTGCAATTTTGATGCGTAATAAAATATTAACTTAAAACTTACCAATTATGAAAACTTTAATTATGACATTGATTTGCACGATTACATTTACAATTTCTACAGCACAAGTTCCGGAGTTAATGGGTTCTTGGAATATTATTGAATTTGAAGTTATTAATGATAATAATACTAATAAACGAACAGAAACCAGCCTTAGAAAAGATGGTGCTGTTTGGGATTTGTTTATTATGGAAGAAAGTAAATTCAAACAAACCAGTAATATGCGTACTGGTTCAATTGAATCTCATGAGGGTGAATGGAACGATTCAGAAAATCTTTTAACATTCAAAATACTAGTAAACAATCAAGAAATAAACTTAGTTTATTCTTACGAATTGAATGAGAATATTTTGGTTATTGAACGAAACAATCCTAAAGGAACTTTAAGAATTATTGCGAAATTTAGAAAAAAACACAGCTAATAATTTAGTTAAGTTTTTACAATTACTGCCTATATAATTTGATTGAAAAATGATTTCTAGTGATTTTCTAATTAATCAATTTTAAAAGGAGTTCTAAAAGGCTATTAAATCATAAAGAATTCAAAAACACAAAATCAGGTCCTTATGAAACAATATTATAAAATAGTACTACTTGTAGTTGTTTTATCAACGATTGTGCTTTGCGCCAAACAGGTTTCAAATAAAATAGTTACAAGCTTTAATAGTTGTGTTTCCTTTATGGCTAATAATACATCTGGAGTACACTATTTGTCACTTTAAAGATGAAACTTAAAAACTTAAACACGACTTTTACAGTTACTACTGGAATTTCGATAGTTGTATTTATTTATCTTGTGTTTTTAGGATATGACGAGATTAAAACACTAAAAGATGTTATTAAAATAATGGCATCTATTGTATTTCCTATTCCACTTTTGTTTTTTGTTAGGTTTGTTTTGATCGAACATTTTTTACCACAAAACACAGACGAGTATAAAGTAAAAAACCAAAAACCCGCAACCTTGTTACTATTTTTAAGTGTTGCTTGTGGTTTAGCTATCATGCAATTGATTGAGTTTATAACACAGCAAAAATTGGAGGACAATTTAATTTTTGCACACTTAATAAACTCAACTGCTATTAGTAGTTATGTGCTTAATTACATTTTGTACAACAATTTAAGAGTTAATGGCATTTTAAGTGGTGCCTTGCTATCACTTGCAATCCATATCTTCTTTTTGTCAAATTAAATAATTTTTAATCATCAAAATATAAAACTATGAATACATTATTTAAAACAACATCAGAAACTAACAATTCTAAAAAAAGAGAATTATTATTTACATTTCAATCTATTATTGTAATTGGTTTATTAGCATTTACAGCTATTGCGTTTTTCTTTTATAATCATTTATCAATTGAAAAAGGAATAAAAGTAATATTCGCTCCTTTTTTATCTGTAGTTCCATTATTATTTATTTTATCCATTTTAAGAGATTTACGTAAAGGTTTTATTGAAGGCAATTATAGCAAAAACCAAGTCGTAAAGTTTTCAATAATCACTGTAGTTATTACAGCAGTATTTACAGTGGTTACCTATTTTCTATCCATTATTGGTGCTTTAGAAATTCTATTAGCAGCCATTATAGCCATATTAAGCACGGTTTTCTTCTTAAGAAGTAAAATCAAGGATATTTTGGGAATGTCAATCATAACAGGAATTGCAGAAGGCATTATTGTATATATGATCTTTTTGTTTTGATGATAGGTTAATTTGTTAACCTAAGACCTCGTAGCTATTTTGGTTACGAGGTTTTAAAAACCTTTAGAAATGAGTAAAAATAGTTTAATATTTATTTCAGATAAAACAAGAATTCTTGAGATAATTGCTTTAATAGCAGGAAATTTAAATGAGCTAAAAAGTAAAAGATTAAATAAAATTTCAATTATATTTATTACATAGTTGGCTGCTATTAAAAATGACTAAAAGCGAAATGAACAATTTGTACAACCTGTTAGATGCAAAAGGCATTATAGAGAGATTAGAAAAGCTAACCGTAGATGCTAAGAGACAATGGGGGACAATGACTGTGTCTCAAATGTTAGCACATTGTAACGTATCCCTTGAAACAGCAATGGGGTTGAACTTTCCCAAAAGAAAATTAATAGGCCTTATTTTTGGAAAACTGATTAAATTAAAATTCCTTAATAAAAAACCTATGGTTAAAAATTCTATCACTGAGGATATGTATGTTACAAGTAGTGATAAATTCGAATTTGAAGAGGAAAGAGAAAGGGCCATTGAACTGGTAAATGCTTTTTACGAAAATGGTCCAGAAAAATGTACAAATCATCCCCATTCGTATTTTGGCAAACTAACCCCTTATGAATGGGCTGTGCTAAAATGGAAACATTATGATCATCATTTAAGACAATTCGGAGCATGACAATCAAATTATCTGAAGTTAATAAACGGCAGCCAACAAAGAACTGTGCAAAGAACCAAGTAAATTTTCATTAACCGTTGTAAACAGAGATCCTTTTCAAGAAATATTTTAAAATTTTTAATTTAAGAATCAAAATGAACTCAAAATTTATAAAAGAATTATCAGATTTAGTACAAAACGAATTGATTTCGAAAGAAGTAGCTTTAAATATTGAAAATTACTATAAATCAAAACAAGAAGATTCACCAAACCGGCTATTTACAATTTTTGGTGTGCTTGGCTCATTATTAGTTGGGCTAGGTATTATTTTAATATTAGCTCATAATTGGGATAATTTTTCAAGAACGATTAAAACCGTATTTGCTTTTATCCCTTTAGTTATTGGTCAACTCATAGTTGGATACACTATTTTAAAGAAGAAAAGTTCAACTTGGCGCGAAGCCTCTGGAACGTTTTTGTTTTTTGCAGTTGGAGCATGTATGGCATTAGTTGCACAAATCTATAATATCCCAGGAGATTTAAGTTCGCTTCTACTTACCTGGACTTTACTTTGTATACCACTTATTTATCTTTTAAAATCTAATGCTTTGGCATTACTGTCAATTGTTTTTACAACATATTATGCTTGTGTGTATGGTTATTCATTTATGTCAACCAGTAAAACACCTTGGTTATATCTTTTACTTTTTGCTTTAATTATACCACATTATTTAATGCTATTAAAAGAAAGGCCTAAAGCAAATATTACATCAATTTTTAATTGGTTGTTGCCTTTAAGTCTGGTAATATGTTTGGGAACTTTTGTTGTGAGTGACAATCAAGCAGGATTTTTTATGTACATTATTTTATTTGGGTTGTTTTATAATATTGGCAAAATTTCTTTTTTTGAAACTCAAAATTTAAGAAGAAATGGTTATTTAATAATTGGATCATTAGGGACTGTTATATTACTATTATCTACAAGTTTTAAGTGGTTTTGGAAAGAGCAAATTAATGACGTGTTTGTTGGAAGCAATGAATTTTATATAGCATTAGCATTATTTTTATGTGCTTTCACAGTTTTATTGTATCTATATTCTAAAAACAGATTAAAAGAACTTAATGTATTTCAATATGTATTTATAATTTTTGGAATTTTATTTTTAATAGGATTTAGCAACGTAATTATACCAACAATATTAATAAATGTATTAATCCTTTCTCTTGGGTTAATTGCTATAAAAACTGGAGTAAACAAATTTCATTTTGGAATTCTAAATTATGGATTACTTATTATAACAGCATTGGTTATATGTCGATTTTTTGATTCTGATATTAGTTTTGTAATACGCGGTTTACTTTTTGTAATTGTTGGTGTTGGTTTCTTTTTAACCAATTATATAATGCTTAAAAAAATAAACAAATGAAAACAATACACGTATTTATAATTTTTATAGTATTAGCAATTATACAGCTGTTTATTCCTG
>JAGLKH010000425.1 GCA_023141985.1 Flavobacteriaceae bacterium
ACATGGAGAGAAATAGGAATTGGAGTGTCGGGAAGGCTTAATGAAGCATCATTACGTTATCAAGCTTATATTTTCAACGGTTTTGCTTCAGTAAATAATGGCAAAGTTCTTGGAGGGAAAAATGGACTTCGTAATGGACGCCAAAAAGGAGCGGAATCTATTATTAATACGCCAAATTTTTCAGCGAAATTAGACTATTATGGCTTTCCGGGTTTACGTTTAGGACTTTCAGGTTACTTTGGACGTACTCAAGCCGAAGATGAATTAGATGATGTTGATGGGGCAGATGTTGGTATAACTATGGTTGGTTTAGATGCAAGATATGTACATAAGCGTATTTCAGCAAGAGGTCAATATATACAAGCGGTATTATCAGATACAGATCAATATAACGTTTTAAATGAAAGCGATTTGGGAGCAGAACTTAAAGGTTGGTATGCTGAAGCAGCTTATAATTTATTGCCACTAAAAAAAGAGCAAAAGTTAGATGCTTTTGTACGTTATGAAATGTATGATACGCATGCAGCGACACAAGAAGCAAATATTTCAAGAAATTTAGCATATAACAGAAATGAGTGGACTTTAGGATTAAACTATCATATTGCTCCTGGAGCTGTAGTAAAAATGGACTATCAAATTTTAGATAATGATGTGATAGATAATGAAGCAATAGGCCAATTAAATTTTGGATTTGGAGTTTGGTTCTAAATGAATAGTTTTGTTATTCCCTTGATGCAGGGAACCTTTTAAATAAAAAAACAGTGTTATATATGAATTTTAAATTTGCTTTAATAATTATTGTTTCAGTTTTTTTACAATCTTTTGAATTGCCAAAGAACATTCAAAAAAAAGTTGATAAAGCCATTGAATCAACATTTAATATTGAAACTTTTACGCTTAATGTAATTGATATTCCTATAGATATAATTAAAATTCTACCACCAACTTTTAATACTAAAAGCTTATATAAAATTAATGAGAGTGATACTTTGTTAGGATATGCTTACATAGCAAAAGCAGCAAGTAAAGCTGATGATTTTGATTATTTAGTATTATTTGATAAAGATTTAATAATTTTAAAATCTAAAGTTTTAATTTATCGTGAAGATTATGGAGGAGAAATTGGGAGTAAGCGCTGGTTAAAACAATTTATTGGTAAAACTGAAAATGATACTTTGGTTTATAGGGATAATATTGCAGCAATTTCTGGTGCAACGATTTCAGTAAAAGCTATGACTTCAGCAATTAATACATTATTGAGATCAATTAAAATCCTTCATAAAAACAATATTCTATAATGCAACTAAACGGACTTATTCTAACGCTTCCTAAAGAACTAAAATTATTAATAACAGCTTTTATCGTACTATTAAGTGTAGGCTTTTATACTGGTTTGCTTTTTGTTGGAGAAACGTCATCAGCAAATCCTAATGGTATAGAAGAACAATATTTAGGTAATGAAGCCGATGAGAATGCATTGGTTATGAAGTTTAAAAAAAGCGAGAAAGAAATGCTTTCCTTGGTTCATAGTCATACTTTATCTATGTCCATTATTTTCTTTCTAGTGGGATTATTATTAAGTATTACAAAACTGAATAAAAAGTTTAAGTTGTTTCTAATGATAGAGCCTTTTGCATCTGTGATACTTACATTTGGAGGCGTTTATTTACTTTGGAAAGGTTTGCTTTGGATGAAATATATTGTGATGTTTTCAGGTTCATTAATGGTACTTTCCTATACAATTTCCATTATCATCATTTTATCCCAACTTTTCAAAAAGAAAAAAAAGAAAATTGACTAAAACTAGAACATTAAATGCTAGAAAAAATCAGTTCCAGAAAAATCAATTAACTTTGTGAAACAGTCTCTTAATTTTTTAACCTGAAAAGTTTACTTTCGTTTGAAGACTTACTTACTTCCGATTATGATCTTTCAAAGTTTAATAGCAATCAATATAGGTTTTAAATATACTGATATTTTTACCAAGTTAAGAATTTATAAGTTTGGGTTAAAATCTGTTGATTTAAAATACAGTTATTATGATAGAAGTGATGGACTAAATCCTAATATTTTTTCTGTAGGATTTAAGTTTGTTTTAGATTAATAGATTTAACAGGAGTCATTCTAAATTTGATATAAATTTAATTTCCGAATAACTTTTAAGTATCTTTGTATACTTAAAAATTTGATTATGACGACTTCAATTGAAAAACTATTAAACGATCAGGTTAAGTATGAAGCCAATGCTTCTATGCAATATTTAGCGATGGCTTCCTGGGCTGACGAAAAAGGATATAATGGTGTAGCAGATTTCTTTTATTTACAATCGGAAGAAGAGCGTTTACACATGACTAAGCTAGTTAAATTTATTAACGAGCGCAGTGCAAAGGTTATCATTCCTGAGTTGTCTAAGCCAAAAAGTGATTTTGAGTCTTTAAATCAATTATTCGAATTCTTTTTAGAAAGCGAAGTTTTTGTAACACAACAAATTAATCATATTATCTTTGAATGTCTTCAGCATAAAGATTATAACGTACATAATTTTATGCAGTGGTATGTTACAGAGCAATTAGAAGAAGAAGCAGTTGCCAAAACACTATTGGATAAATTAATGATTATTGGCGATGATAAATCCGGTCATTATTTATTTGATAGAGATATTAATATGATTGTGACTGCCAATGCTGATACAAATCAAGAATAAAATTCTACATATTTATTGATCAATAAATTTCTTTTGAAACTAATAAAGGCGTTTCATGTGTTTGTTTTTATTGTTTTTCAGCTGTCACATGGAACATCCATATAATCATTCTCT
>JAGLKH010000426.1 GCA_023141985.1 Flavobacteriaceae bacterium
AAATAAAAACACATGAAAAAATGCTTATTTTCTTTAGCTGCTTTTGTATTAGCTGGTTTTACAGTTTTTGCACAAGAAGTTAAATTTGAAGAGTACGATTTAGACAATGGATTGCATGTTATTTTACATCAAGATAATACTGCTCCAGTTGTATCTAATTCTGTTATGTACCACGTTGGTGCCAAAGACGAAAATCCTGAACGCACTGGTTTTGCTCACTTTTTTGAACACTTATTATTTGAAGGAACAAAAAACATAGCGAGAGGAGAATGGGATAAAATAATAAGCTCTAATGGTGGTAGTGATAATGCCACCACAGATGATGATAGAACATATTACTTTCAAATATTTCCTTCTAATAGTGTTGAAGTAGGATTATGGTTAGAATCTGAACGTTTATTACATCCTGTTATTAATCAAATTGGTGTAGATACACAAAACGAAGTGGTAAAAGAAGAAAAGCGTTTGCGTGTAGATAACCAACCTTACGGTAGATTTATAGAAAATGTTAAGTTAAACATATTTAATAAACATCCTTATAAAGGAACAACAATTGGCAAAATGGCACATTTAGATGCTGCTACACTTGAAGAGTTCCAAGCATTTAATAAAAAATTCTATGTTCCAAATAATGCTGTACTAGTAGTTGCTGGCGATATTGATATTCCATCAGTAAAAAAAATGATTCTAGATTATTTTGGACCTATTCCAAGAGGAGAAGATATAGTAAGAAGTTTTCCGAAAGAAGATCCAATTACAGAAACTGTTCATGCAAAAGCATACGATCCTAATATCCAAATTCCTGCAATTATTGTAGCATATAGAACACCTTCATTTAAAGAAAGAGACTCCTACGTTCTTAATATGATTTCAAGTTATTTAAGCGATGGTAAATCATCCAAATTATACAAAAAAATTGTCGATGAAAAGAAAATGGGATTACAAATAGGAGTTTTTAATTTTAGTCAAGAAGATTATGGTACATATATATTATACGGTTTGCCTTTAGGTGATGTAAAGTTAGCTGATCTCATTAAAGAAATTGATGAAGAAATTGTAAAAGTTCAAAGCGAATTAATATCAGATCGTGATTATCAAAAACTTCAAAATAAATTTGAAAATCAATTCGTGAATTCTAACTCTAGTGTTCAAGGTATTGGAAGTTCTTTAGCAAGATACTACATGTTATATGGAGACACTAATTTAATTAATAATGAAATTGATATTTATAGATCAATTACCAGAGAAGAAATCCAAGCTGTAGCTAAAAAGTATTTAAATCCTAATCAGCGTATTGAGTTGGAATATTTACCAAAAAAAGACGATCAATAAAAAAGACAATATAACATGAAAACTAATATATCCATTTTAATTACATTGTTTTTATTATCAATTGGCATTAATGCTCAAATTGACAGATCTAAACAACCAAAACCTGGTCCTGCTCCAAAAATCACATTAGAAGTCCCCGGAGGATTTGTACTCGATAACGGCATGAAAGTTCTTGTTGTAGAAAACCACAAACTACCAAGAGTATCCTATAATCTTACCATAGATAATGATCCAATTACCGAGGGAGATAAAGCGGGTGTTTCTAGTTTATTGGGAGCCATGTTAGGCAACGGAACTACCAATATTTCTAAAGATGAATTTAATGAAGAAATAGATTTTTTAGGAGCTTCTCTTAATTTTGGTTCGGAAAGTGCTTTTGCAAGTGCGATATCAAAATATTCTGAAAGAATGTTAGAATTAATGGCAGATGCTGCCATGAACCCTTTATTAACTGAAGAAGAATTTCAAAAAGAAAAAGATAAACTTATCGAAGGCTTAAAAACTCAGGAAAAAAGTGTTGCTGCTGTTGCTAGTCGTGTTGGTCCCGCTCTATCTTATGGTGCAAAACATCCTTATGGCGAATTTGTTACCGAACAAACCGTCAACAAGGTGACCTTAGAAAATGTAAATGCTTTTTATCAAAAGTATTTCAATCCAAATAAAGCATATTTAGTCATTATTGGAGATATAGATTTTAATACTGTTAAAGAACAGGTCGAAACCATTTTTGGGAAATGGGAAAAATCTATAGAGGTTACAACAAACATTCCGCAAACAAATCCTAATGTTCAATACACACAAATTAATTTTGTGGATATGCCTAATGCTGTTCAATCTAATATTTCTGTTACTAATACAGTAAATCTAAAAATGAATGATGCCGATTATCATTCAGTACTTATTACCAACTATATTTTAGGTGGTGTTGGAATTGGATATCTTTATCGAAACCTAAGAGAAGGACATGGTTATACTTATGGATCGTATTCACAAATAGGCGCAGATAAATATGCTTCTCGTTTTAGAGCTTATGCTGAAGTTAGAAATGAAGTTACAGATAGTTCCGTTGTGCAAATATTAAAAGAAATAAATCGTATCAAAACAGAATTAGTAACTGATGAAACTTTAGCAATTGCAAAAGCTAAATATGTAGGAAGTTTTGTGTTAGCCCTAGAGCGTCCACAAACTATAGCTCGATATGCTTTAAATATTAAGCTAAACGATTTGCCAGAAGACTTCTATGCTACGTATCTGGAAAAAATAAATGCAGTAACAAAAGACGATGTTAAACGTGTCGCAAACACATATTTTAAATCTGAAAATGCACGTATAGTTGTTATAGGAAAAGGAAGTGATGTATTACCTAATCTTGAAAAAACAGGAATCCCAATTAAATATTTTGATAAGTATGCAAATCCTGTAGAAAAACCAGAGTTTATAAAACCAATACCAGATGATGTAACAGCTCAATCTGTGATTGATAATTATTTAACAGCTATTGGTGGTAAAGATAATGCGATGACTGTAAAAACGGTTCACTCTAGCGCAGACGTTACAATTGAAGGTGCTCCTTTTGCTCCAAAAGCAGAGATAAAACAAATGGCTCCTAATAAGGAATCTATGGAAATGAGTGTTGAAGGAATGGGAGTTTTAATGAAGCAAAAATTTAACGGAGAAACTGGTTTCATTGAGCAACAAGGACGAAAAATGCCTATGGAAGGTAATATGCTTGACATTCAAAAATCGAAAATCACTTTATTCCCAGAATTGTATTATAATGATACTTATAAATTGTCTCTTGAAAGTTTAACCACAATCGATGGTAATGACGTTTATAAAGTTAAGGTTGAAAAAGATGGGAAAGTGTCATTTAAATATTACAATGCTGAAACCGGTTTATTAACACGAGAAGAAAGCACGGTAACTGTTGGAGGAAATGAAATAACCTCTGTTGTAGATTATTCGAAATATTCTCCGGTAAAAGGTGTGCAATTCCCGTATCATCAAATTATAAGATCCGGACCACAAACTTTAATCTTCAAGATTAATAATGTATTAGTTAATGAAGGTGTAAGTGATGAAGATTTTAATTAATTTTTGTCTTAAATAATATTTATTA
>JAGLKH010000427.1 GCA_023141985.1 Flavobacteriaceae bacterium
AAAACTAAATACCTACAAAATATTGTAATCGCTCTAATTTTAAATCTAGTAAAGCAGTACCATTGGGTAACTCAAGACTATTATTGGTATATTCTTTTTTTAGATCTGTATTATTACAAATCTATTATACCAGAAATCTTTACTAAATTTTCTAGAGGTTCTCCCAATACCTTAGATATTTTATACAATGAAAAAAATTTACTCATATTTTAGTAAAATGAAGAAACAAAAAAAGACTCTCGATAGAGAGCCTCTTTTGTTCTATTACAAAAAAATATTACTTATTACCAAGCATTAATAATTCGTTACAAACGACTTCAGTAACATATCGTTTTTCGCCTTCTTTGGTTTCGTAACTTCTGGTGGTTAGTTTACCTTCTATAGCAACTTCTTTTCCTTTGGTTACATATTTCTCTATAATCTCTGCCGTTTTCCCCCAGGCTACAACATTGTGCCATTGGGTGTCGGTTACTTTTTCGCCACTTGCATTTTTATAGCTTTCATTTGTAGCTATAGAAAATTTCGCAAGTGTCTTTCCTGATTCAAGATTGATAATTTCCGGGTCGTTTCCTAAATTTCCAATCAACTGTACTTTGTTTCTAAGTGTGTTCATAATTTTAATTTTTATGCCTGCCTGCACTGGCAAGCGTTAAACAGTTAATACTTTGTCCTGAATCTATTTCAGGATCTTTTTACGTTACTTTAATTTTGTTAAACAGATACTGAAACAAGTCCAGCATTAATCCAACACTGCAAATATGAAACAGCTTCCAAACTTTATTCGGTTGTTAAGTATTTAAAATCGTTTGTAAACGTTTGTAGTCGTTTGTAAATGAATATATTTTGTTATATTTGGGGAACTATATACAACAGGGGACAAGTTAAAAAGTTCAATTGTAATTAAATTTAACAACGAGTTAGTATTTGAAATCGGAATGAATCAATTCAAGTTAAAATAATAAAATCTAACCCATCAAAACAATGAAAAAAACCATCACAAAGCACAAATCATTTTTTGCAGTTTTATGTGTTTCAATATTCGTATTGAGTCATATCGCTTTTGCGCAGCAAGTGCCTTTGGGTCAAGATGATCTTGTACAACATCTAAATGAAGAATTATCAGGCGAATCAGCAAAACGAAATTTAGAGTTTATATCTCGATTACATCGTATGAGAGGGTCGCGAGATTATAAAAAAGCAACAGATTTTATTCAGTCAAAACTTGTAGCGTATAATTTAGAATCTATAGAAATGATAAGTATCCCTACCGATGGAAAAATAATGTATGGTACTCAAAAATCGAGAATGGCCTGGGATGTTGATTTTGCCGAATTATGGGAAATGGAAAACCAAAATGGTAGTTGGACACACAAAACAAAAGTAGCCGATTGGGAATCTATTCCGTTAGTATTGGCACAAGACAGTTATAGTGGAGAGGTCACTGCTGAACTTGTAAATATTGGCGCGGGAACTTCGGAAGCCGATTATGCAAACAAAAATATAAAAGGAAGATTGGTATTAACATCATCTCAACCAGGCAGTGTCGTGCCATTAGCCATTGAAAAATATGGCGCAGTAGGCATTATTAGTTATGCGCAAAACCAAGTGACTGCTTGGTATAAAGAAAACGAAAATCTTATTCGTTGGGGACATTTAGAATCTTTTGCAAAAACAAAAACTTTTGCTTTTATGGTATCCTTAAAACAAGCACGAGCCTACCAAAAAAGACTCAAAAAAGGTGAAGTGGTTACTATGCACGCAAAAGTTATTGCCAACCAACATCCCGGGAATTACGAAATTCTAACTGCAGTTATTGAAGGTTCAGATTCAAAATTAAAACACGAAGAAATTGCTTTTACTTGTCATCTCGACCATCCACGTCCAGGAGCTAATGACAATGCAAGTGGTTGTGTTGCTATACTTGAAGTCGCCCGAACACTTAAAAAGTTAATTGATGAAAACAAAATTGAAAGGCCAAAACGTACTATCCGATTTATTTGGTCTCCCGAAATTGAAGGCACCACAGCATTACTTAATTTTAGACCGGAACTTGCCGATAACATAAAATTTAATATACATATGGATATGGTTGGAGGAGGGCCAGAAACCAAAGCAATATTTCATGTGTCTAAAAGTCCGCAAAGCATAGCTTCTTTTATAAATGATGTGGCAGAAACTTTTGGAGATTTTGTAAATAAAAATTCTGATGATTATGCAAGTGGAAAAAATGTGCGTTTTCCAATGGTTTCTATCGAAGGGGGTAAAGAACCGCTCCAGGCAGTATTAGGACAATTTCATATGGGAAGCGATTTTCAGGTATTTAGCGAAGGTTCTTTCAGGATTCCGTCAATTTACTTGCACGATTGGCCAGATCGCTACATACATACCAATTACGATCTTCCTGCCAATATTGATCCTACCAAATTAAAACGATCCGGTTTTATAGGTGCAAGCAGTGCGCATTATTTGGCTAATTTTGGAACTGAAGATTTGCCCTTGTTAGTTAATTTATTGAAACGTCAAGTCCTTAAACGAAGCTCGCAAATGCTTCAATACTCACAAAATTTATCTTCGGAAGCTCGTGAAAATGTAAAACATTATTTTTGGGTTCATGAGATAGAACGTTTTAATTCTATGCAATCTTTTGCAAACATAACTAATGCGCTTAAGGCAGATTATTCAATATTTATAGCAAATCTACAAGCTACGATCGGAAAAGGAAAAAAACGAGTTTTAACTCATGATAAAGCGTCAATAGTTTACAAAAGAAATAATGAAATAAAAGGACCAATGTCTGTTTTTGGATATGATTATTTTACCGCTCATTTTGATCCCAACAAAAACACACCGGCAATATTTAATTATAATGGCGAAAGAGGATCAGGTTACGAGTATGCTTATGAAGCACTAAATTTTGTAGATGGAAAAAGAGATATATTAGAAATACGAAATTTACTTTCGGCAGAATTTGGTGCAATTCCTTTAGAGATTGTTATCGAATATCTTAATGCATTGAGTACTATTAATGTAGTTTATTAAAGAAATCATTTATGAATTATAATATTGATCAAGCCCTGGAAATTTTAGAACAGACTCCAAATACTTTGAAGCAGTTTTTGTCTAACTTATCAGAGGAGTGGATTTTTTGCAATGAAGGCGAAGAGACCTGGAGTGCTTTTGATGTTGTTGGCCACCTCATACATTGTGAGAATACAGATTGGATACCACGATTAAATATTATTTTAAGTGCTAAGGATGATAAAACGTTTGAACCTTTTGATAGATTTGCTCAATTTGAAGATTCCAAAGGCAAATCAATGCTTGATTTATTAAACGAATTTGAATACCTGCGAATAAAAAATTTAGATTATTTAAGATCATTAAATCTTACAGAGAAGGAGCTTTCCCTAATAGGAAATCATCCATCATTAGGTGAAGTTACTGTTAAACAATTATTAGCAACCTGGGCGACTCACGATTTAGGACATATAGCACAAATTTCCAGAGTTATGGCCAAACAATATAAAGACGAAGTTGGGCCCTGGGTAGAATATTTGTCAATTTTAAATAAATAACAAAAAACCATAAAAAA
>JAGLKH010000428.1 GCA_023141985.1 Flavobacteriaceae bacterium
GCTCAAAAGCAAAAAAGCAAAAAAAGTAATTCAGATATTTTAAAAGTAGATGAAACCCAATTTAAAGGACTTAAATTCCGCAATATTGGACCATTTAGAGGAGGACGAAGTGTGGCTTCTAGTGGAGTAGTTTCCGATCCTATGACCTATTATATGGGAAGCACAGGAGGAGGCGTTTGGAAAACTTTGGATGGTGGCATACACTGGAAAAATATTTCTGATAAGTTTTTTAAAACAGGAACAGTTGGTGCCATTGCAGTTTCGGAATCGGATGCGAATGTGATTTTTGTTGGTATGGGAGAGCATGCTGCACGAGGTGTTATGACTTCAACAGGAAATGGTGTCTATAAATCTACAGATGCCGGAAAAACATGGAAACATGTTGGTTTAGATAATACGAGACATATTTCGGATGTTATTATTCATCCACAAAATCCTGATATCGTTTATGTTGCTGCCCAAGGGGCTCAATACGGAAAGACAAAAGATAGAGGTATTTATAAATCTACTGATGGCGGTGAGCATTGGAAAAAAATACTTTTTGTTTCAGAACATACCGGAGCGTCTTCGCTTTCTATGGATTTTACAAACCCACGAATTTTGTATGCTTCGATGTGGCAACATCAACGTTATCCATGGACAATGGAATCCGGAGGTAAAGAGTCTGGAATTTATAAATCTACAGATTCAGGAAACAAGTGGGAAAAACTAAAAGAAGGTTTACCGGAAGCATTTGGTAAATCTGGAATTACAGTGTCCAGGGCAAATCCGAATAGAGTTTGGACAGTTATAGAAGCAGAAGGCGAAAAAGGAGGTGTTTACAGATCGGATAATGCTGGAAAAAAATGGCAACAGATAAATAAAAACAGGGTAAATATTGCAAGGTCCTGGTACTATATGGAAATTTTTGCCGATCCGCAAAACGAAAATGTGGTGTATGTTTTAAATGCACCTGTTATGAAATCTATTGATGGTGGAAAAAGTTTTTCAAACGTTCCTGTACCTCATGGAGATAATCATCATTTGTGGATTAATCCTAATAATAATCAGGTTATGATTAACTCTAATGATGGTGGTGCAAATGTTTCTTTTAATGGGGGGAAAAGCTGGTCATCTCAACAACAGCAGCCAACATCGCAATTTTATCGCGTAATTACAGATAACTTAGTGCCTTATAATGTTTATGGAGGACAGCAGGATAATTCGGCAATAGCCATTGCAAGTCGAACAAACGATGGAGGTATCGATTGGAAAGATTGGTTTAGTGTAGCAGGTTGCGAAAGTGCTTATTTAGCTTTTGATCCTGACAATCCGGAAATAGTCTATGGAGGCTGTTATCAAGGTATTATTCAGCAATGGGTTAAAGCCACTAATGAAGCTAAAGAAATTAAAGCGTATCCGGAACTGGGTTTAGGAATTACACCTGTTGATTTTAAATACAGGTACAATTGGAATGCTCCAATTATTAGTTCACCTCATGATAGAAATACGATTTATCATGCAGGAAATGTTATTTTTAAAACCCAGGATGGAGGGATTAATTGGGAAGTGGTAAGCCCGGATTTAACACGTAATGATAAGTCTAAACAAGGTCCTGGTGGTGGCCCATATACCAACGAAGCAGCAGGGGGAGAAAATTATAATACTATTATGTACTTAGTAGAATCTCCACATGAACAAGGCGTTTTATGGGCAGGATCGGATGACGGATTAGTACATATCACTAAAAATGGAGGAGCCAGTTGGAAAAATGTAACACCTGATAATTTACCCGAAGGTATTATTAACTCAATTGAAGTATCTCCACATGACGCTGCAACTGCATACATTACTGTAATGCGTTATAAATTCAATGACTTAAAACCATATATTTTTAAGACTAATGATTATGGAGAGCGTTGGACTTCAATAACCAAAGGTATAAATGATCCTCATACTTTTGTACGTGTAGTAAGAGAAGATCCACAAACTAAAGGGTTACTATATGCAGGAACAGAAACGGGTCTTTATATTTCGAATAATGATGGTAAAAACTGGCAAAGGTTTCAACTTAATCTTCCTATAGTTCCTATTAACGATTTAATTATTCAAGATAATGACCTGGTAGTTGCCACTGCGGGAAGATCATTTTGGATTTTAGATGATTTGGGTGCCATACAACAATCAAATGGTAAATTTAGTGAGAAAAATATTGAAATCTATAAACCAAAAAATACCTACAGACTATTTGGTGGTTCTGGAGGAAATCCAAGTAATGGAAATGGACAAAACCCAAAGACAGGTGTAACTTTCGACTATTATTTAAAAGAAAAAACAGATACACTTTCGCTTACACTTAAAGTGTTGGATCAAAAGGGGAAAATAATAAGAACCATTAGTAATAAACCGCAAAAGAATTTTAAATCATGGCCTGGAGGGCCCTCAAAACCAGCGGTGCTTCCAGCCAAAAAAGGACTTAATCGCTTTACCTGGGATTTTAGAAGGGAAACGCTTCCTGCTGTAAATAAGGTTTTTGTTTTTGGAGGTTATCAAGGATCAACAGTTGCTCCCGGAGATTATAAGTTGCGACTCATTTTAGTAAAGGATTCTGTAGAAACTAAGGTAACTATACTTCCAAACCCAAAAATTAAAGTATCTAAATCCGATTTCGATCAACAGCAATTCTTTATGCAAGACATTGAAAGTAATGTGAAAGATATCCATGGGGCAGTAAATGCTATGCGTTCGGCTAAATCACAATTAAAGTCTTACCGTTCTCTTTTAAAGGACAATATTGGTGCAGAGCCATTATTGGAAAAGGCAAAAGTTATTATTGAAAAAATTGATTCCTGGGAACAAAAATTAATTCAACCCAAACAAAAAACTTTTCAAGACGTCATTAATTTTAACAATCAGCTTAATGCACAGTTTATGCGCTTAATGGGTTTTGTTGATGTTGCTGATCCAAGATTAACAAGTGGAGCAAAAGAACGGTTAGCCGATTTAAAAAAGCAATGGAAACTGTTTTCCGACCAAAGACATGAAATTATTAATGTAGAGATGAAAGCATTTAACGATTTATATAAACAACTAAACCTCCCGGCACTTATAATTAAAGAATAAAGGAACAAATGAAAATCTATATAGAAACCGAACGATTAATTTTAAGAGAAATATTAATCTCTGATGCTAAAGGTATGTTTGAGTTAGATTCTAATCCAATGGTGCATAAACATTTAGGAAAAGAGCCTATAAAAACAAAACAACAAGCAGTAGATGTTATTCAATTTATTAGAGAACAATATAAAGAGCGTGG
>JAGLKH010000429.1 GCA_023141985.1 Flavobacteriaceae bacterium
AAAGATATGTTGAAAAACTCTGAATTGGGTTTTGATATATTCTTTGCAAATGGTCATACCGACAAACAAATGATTCCTGTAATAAATTACAAAGGAAAAACAATTTGTTTTATGGCAGATTTATTACCCACTGCTGGTCATTTACCAATCCCTTTTATAATGGGTTATGATACAAGGCCTTTGTTAACATTAGACGAAAAAGAAAGGTTTTTAACCCTTGCCGTAAACAATGATTATTATTTGTTCTTAGAACACGATGCACATAATGAAATAATTACAGTACAACACACCGAAAAGGGTATACGATTAAAAGAAATTTATAGCTGTAAAGAAATTTTTGAATAATAACATATGAAACCGTCTAAGCCCTTGCTTATAAATACTATTTGTTATTACGTTGTGGATAACACTAAAAGTCTATTAAAATCCGTTAAACCCGCAAACGCTTATAATGCTTTAGTGGTGGCGAATAATATTTCTAAATAATAATATAAATGAAAAAATTACTGTTCTTCTATTCTTGCTTGTTTCTCTCTTTGTCTTCGTGGAATATTTCAACTTCTCAAGGCATATCAAACCCTGGTTATTGGCAACAACATGTAGACTATAAAATGGTAGTAGATATTAATGTTATAAACTATCAATATAAAGGAAATCAAACTTTAGTATACACCAATAATTCTCCAGATGTTCTGGATAAAGTGTTTTATCATTTGTACTTTAATGCTTTTCAGCCGGGAAGCGAAATGGACGTGAGATCTCGTACTATATCTGATCCTGACAGAAGGGTAAAAGACAGAATTAGTAAGCTTAATGAAGACGAAATTGGATTCATAAAAGTGCGTTCTCTAAAGCAAAATGGCACTACTCTAAATCATGAGGCTGTTGGTACTGTTTTGGAGGTTGAATTGGCTAAACCTATTCAACCGGGTGAGTCGGTAACATTTTCTATGGAGTTTGATGGGCAAGTTCCTGTACAAATTCGTCGTTCTGGCAGAAACAATAAAGAAGGTGTGGTTTTGTCAATGGCGCAGTGGTATCCAAAAATGGCTGAATATGATTTTGAAGGTTGGCATGCCGACCCTTACATAGGACGAGAGTTTCATGGTGTTTGGGGAGATTTTGATGTAAAAATTACCATAGATAAAAACTTCACGATTGGTGGCACTGGCTATTTACAAAATCCAAACGAAATAGGTCATGGTTACGAAACCGGGAAAGTAAAACTTACAAAAGGAGATAAATTAACCTGGCATTTTAAAGCGCCAAATGTACATGATTTTACCTGGGCCGCAGACCCGAATTATATTCATGATAAAGTGAAGGTTCCAGATGGTCCAATGCTTCATTTTCTTTATAAAGACAACGATAAAATAAAAAGTAACTGGAAAAGCCTACAGCCAAAAACAGCTGCTTTAATGAAATATTTTAGTGAGCATATTGGTAAATATCCTTATGAGCAATATTCTGTGATTCAAGCTGGCGACGGAGGAATGGAGTATGGTATGTGTACATTTATTACCGGAAATCGCAAGATTAATAGTTTGATTGGTGTAACCTCACACGAAATGGCACATACATGGTTTCATTTTTTATTGGCAACAAATGAGGTTAAACACTATTGGATGGATGAAGGGTTTACAAGTTATATAGGCACCCTGGCAGAAAATGAAATACTTGGTATTAAAAACCAACACCCCATAGAGGGTTCGTATAAAAGATATATTAAATTGGCTATAAGCGGAAAGGAGCAGCCTATGAGTACACATGCAGACAGGTATCGGCATAATGAAACTTATGTTACGCAGGCATATAGTAAAGGTTCGGTGTTTTTGGCGCAATTAGAGTACGTTATTGGCGAAAACGATTTAAAGCAAACGCTTAAAAAATATTTTGAAACCTTTAAATTCAAACACCCGACACCAACAGATTTTATACGCTCTGCAGAAAAAGTTTCAGGACTAGAATTAGATTGGTACCTATTGGATTGGACACAAACCACAAATAGAATAGACTATGGAGTTAATGGAATTAGCGAAAAGAATGGAAAATCTACGATAACACTTGAGCGCATTGGATTAATGCCTATGCCAATAGAGTTAATCGTTAATTACAAAGACGGAACTAAAGAGGGGTTTTATATTCCTTTACAAATGATGAGGGGTGAAAAACCTGTTGATGCTCAAACAAAGATTTTAAAGGATTGGGCATGGGCTTACCCAGAATATGAGTTTGTTGTTAATCGTCCGAAAAAGGAGATTAAAGATGTGGTCATTGATCCTGAAAACAAAATGGCAGACATCAATAAATACAATAACACCAATTAAAAAAACACTAAATATTAACAAGGTTTTTTATACCACATCTCTTTTTTATACATATTGGATTTTGAAACTCTTTCCCTATTATATAAACGGATATGTGTTTCGTCTATGTCTTTGTTTCGGTAACCCAACAAATGGAAAAGAGGCTTTACCATAAATTTTGCCACCTTTAAATTAACCTGTAATGCACCAATAGATTTGTCCTGCCATGACACGCCGGGCAATACCACCATAAGACTATCAAATTTTATTTTTCTTAAAAATGCTGAAAGTTTTAAAAATATTGGTTTGATTTTTCTAATTACAAAAAAACCTTCTTTTCCCTTGGTTTGATATAGAGGCATAAAAATTTGAGCATTATATGCAGATTTGATTGTTTCTTCATCGTTAACCCCAATAACGGTTCCTTTTGATATCTTTTGAAAACTTTTAAACCCAGGATTCATTTTAAACTTTTCACCATTTAAAATCCTGTGTAGATAAATTATTTCATATATCTCTGTGGCTCCTTGAGATTCTGTTTTAAGCCGATTGAAATACTTGTCGAAATCAGAAATGTCTTCCTCATTGATAACCCGGGCGTAAACTAAAGCAAGGTAAATAAACG
>JAGLKH010000043.1 GCA_023141985.1 Flavobacteriaceae bacterium
ATATGTCCCTATTGGATTAAGAATTATTATTGCTCTTATACTAATTCAAACACTTAGATTCAAATTTACTGCACATCCTGATAGTGTTTATATTTTTACTAAAGTTGGTTTAGAGCCTTATGGAAGAATTGGCATTGGAATATTCGAATTAATTGCTAGTATATTAATATTAATACCTAAAACAATATACATTGGATCTTTAATGACTATTGGTATTATAGGTGGAGCTATTGTCATGCATCTCACAAAACTAGGCATTGTAATAAATGGTGATAATGGATTGTTGTTTTATACAGCTGTTTTACTGTTTATATTAAGTTCAATTACATTATGGATACATCGAAAAGAATTGCCTTTTTATAAAAAATAAAATCATACATTTTTAAACTTTTCTTAAAACTTCTATTAATCATCTTTTTATCCTATTTTTGAAAATATAAAACTTAAAGGTTTATAAATGCCAAAACACCAAATTGATCCTAATAAATGGATAGACCTATATTCCGATTATCTATTTAACTATACCATAACTAGAGTTAGAGATAGAGATACTGCTCAAGATTTGGTGCAAGATACTTTTTTTGCTGGATTAAAATCCATGAAAAATTTTAAGGGAGAAGCAAGCGAGCGCACATGGTTAATCTCTATTTTAAAGCGTAAAATAATAGACCATTATAGAAAAATAAATTCTAAAAAAGGAAAAGCCGAAGTACGAATAAATTACAATAGTGACTCTGAAGATGAAGGGGATTGGCTTGAAGAACGTGTTGCAGATCCTTTTGACAAAACAGCAGAAGACAATCTTGAAAACACCGAATTAGGTTTAGCTATTCATAATTGTATTGGAAAATTACCGGAAAAACAAGCAGAAGTCTTTAAAATGAAAACAATTTTAGGTTATGAGACCGAAGCTATTTGTAATGAACTAAATATTACCGCGTCTAATCTTTGGGTAATTATACATAGAGCAAGAACAACTGTTGCTGCATGTTTAGAGAAAAATTGGTTTTAAATTTAAATGATGAATAAAAAAAACAAATTGTTTATTTCATGTGATGAGGCAAGCCATAATTGCGACAAATCACAATATAATGAAGCTTCTTTTTTGGAAAAAATAAAGCTAAGCATTCATTTATTGTATTGCCAGGCTTGTAGAAAATACTCAAAAAACAATTCTAAACTATCAACGGTAATTGAAGGTTCGAATGTTGATTGTTTAGAAATAAAAGATAAGCAAAAAATGAAAGACTGTTTTGAAAAAGAGCTAAAACAGCAGCAACAATAGCCATAATATAGGTAACCCTTCTACCCAAAAAGAACTATAATATTTGTTTCTATTCTCTTGAGAAAAGACTAAAAATAAAATTGTAATACCAGTTATTATAATTAAAATTACTATGCTTTTCGAATTAGTATTATCTTTTAAAAATTCTAAAAGAAAAAACCCAATTAACAAAAATATTCCTATAGCTTTAGTTTTTTTTACACCTATCTGTTGCGGAATTGTAGAAAGTTTTAAATTATCAAACTGCATGTCTCTAATTTCAAATGGAAACATTAATACAATTACAAACAAAAAGCGTTGTAATGCCGTAATAATAACATCAAAATTAATTTGAAAATTATTGTTTATTAAAGGAATAAAAATTGTAACCCCAACCCAAACCATGGCTATTACATAAATTTTTAATCCGCTAACTGCTCTTAAATTCTCCTTTTTATCTATAAATAAACGTTTAGGTAAAAAAGGAATTGCATACAAAAATGTAATAATTCCTGCACCAAAAACATAAATTAAAGTTTTTGTATTAAGTTGATAAGTATAATAACATAAACCCATAAAACAGCATAAAGAAAAAATCTGAATCGTCTTCAACCAATTGGCTAATCTTCTATGATGAAATTTTGCCAGGCCAAAATACTTAACAAAATTATAACCGGTAATAGTAGCAAAAAAAATAAAATAGAGTACTTCTCCATCATATTGGATATTAAATTCTAAAAGTGTAATCCAAGACAACGACAAAACAGCCAGAGCCACATGAATACTACTATTTATATAGAAGTCTAATATTTGTTTAATAAATCGCATATTACAAAAATAGTTAAACTGATAATAAAGCTAATAAATGGTTAATAACTTTCATTTAAGTGGAATAAAAACACTAATATTTGTGTAATTTTGCACACTAAAAAGTATACTCCTAAAATTAGCATAGGAGTTTTTTAAAAACGGCCCTTCCTATTAAAATGGGAATTAAAAACTTTTAGAGAATGAATACAGATTCTTTCCAAATACGTCATATAGGTCCTCGAAAAAGTGACCAAAATGAAATGCTTAAAACAATTGGAATTGATACATTAGATCAACTTATCAACGAAACAATTCCTGATAATATTAGATTAAAAAGTGATTTAAATTTAGATAAGTCCTTAAGCGAACAAGAGTTTTTAACTCATATACATGACCTGGCCTCTAAAAATAAAATCTTTAAATCTTACATTGGTTTAGGGTATCATCCAACAATATTACCCGCAGTTATTCAACGAAATATTCTTGAAAATCCTGGATGGTACACTGCATATACACCTTATCAAGCCGAAATTGCTCAAGGTAGATTAGAAGCATTATTAAATTTTCAAACCATGATTACCGATCTTACTGGAATGGAAATAGCAAACGCATCACTTTTAGATGAAAGCACGGCTTCTGCAGAAGCTATGGCTATGCTTTTTTCAGTGCGAGAAAGACAGCAAAAAAAAGATAATGTAATTAAGTTTTTTATTTCAGAAGACGTTTTACCACAAACACTATCATTATTACAAACAAGAGCAAATCCATTAGGAATAGAACTTATAGTTGGTAACCCTGAAACTTTTAGTTTTTCGCCTGAATTTTATGGTGCTTTATTACAATATCCAGGGAAAACCGGACAAATTAATGATATTTCAGGTTTTATCGCTAAAGCAAATAAGGCACAGATAAAAGTTGCCGTAGCTGCAGATATATTAAGTTTAATAAAATTGGAAGCACCGGGAAAATTTGGTGCAGATGTGGTTGTCGGTACCACACAACGTTTTGGAATCCCAATGGGTTATGGTGGTCCTCACGCCGCTTACTTTGCAACAAAAGAGGCATATAAAAGAAATATTCCCGGACGTATTATTGGAGTAACTAAAGATACAGATGGAAATTCAGCTCTACGTATGGCATTACAAACCAGAGAGCAGCACATTAAACGTGATAAAGCAACTTCTAACATTTGTACTGCACAAGTTTTATTAGCTGTAATGGCAGGAATGTATGCAGTTTATCACGGACCTAAAGGATTGGAATACATCGCCGATAAAGTTCACAATACAGCAGCAACACTAGTATATGCTCTAGAAGAATTAGGCTATTTACAAACTAACAATACATTTTTTGATACAATTTTGGTAAAAGCTGATGCAACTAATATAAAACCAATTGCTGAAAAACACAAGGTTAATTTTTATTACACAGACGAATACAACATTAGTATTTCTGTAAATGAAACAACCTCTATTGAAGACATCAATACTATTATTTCTATTTTTGCTGAAGCAACCAATAAGGATGCTTTTAAAGTAGATTCATTGGTTAGAGCGAATGCTATTCCTTCAGAATTAAAAAGAAAAACAGATTTTCTAACTCATGAAATCTTTAACTCCTATCATTCTGAAACTGAATTGATGCGTTATATAAAAACTTTAGAACGCAAAGACCTATCATTAAATCACTCCATGATTTCTTTAGGCTCTTGTACAATGAAACTTAATGCCGCAGCAGAAATGTTACCTTTAAGTTGGGCTAACTGGGGAAATATACATCCTTTTGCGCCTTTTAATCAAGTTGAAGGCTATCAATATGTAATGAAAAAGTTAGAAGACCAGTTAACTGAAATTACAGGCTTTGCCGGAACATCGTTACAACCAAATTCTGGAGCTCAAGGTGAATTTGCCGGACTTATGGTAAT
>JAGLKH010000430.1 GCA_023141985.1 Flavobacteriaceae bacterium
TTTTATATAATGTGATTCCTGAAAATAATTCACAAAGTAGATCTGAAACAAATTCTACATCAAGGTATAATTTTACCGGAAATATTGTAATTACAAATCTATCTGGAATTGTACTCAACAATTTTCAATACAATTCAGGCAATTTGCTGGGTGAAATCAATCTTAATTCTTACGGTACTGATCCAGACCCATGTTGGGGGATAACTTGCGGCATACAATTGGATGAAATTGTTATAACAGCTCCTCGCTTAATTAGTCCTTATTACTATGCTTATGCTAATCATTATTCTGGTGGTTTTGTTTATCAATGGAA
The DNA here is from genome assembly GCA_023141985.1 of Flavobacteriaceae bacterium. Taxonomy (GTDB): domain Bacteria; phylum Bacteroidota; class Bacteroidia; order Flavobacteriales; family Flavobacteriaceae; genus PRS1. Next base: position 314 of record JAGLKH010000430.1, read on the forward strand.
TAGATCTTTAAATAATTACTCATCTATGGGGCATGCTTATGCTAATTATTATAGGCGAAAAGCTATAGAAGAATCTATTTCAGGAGATAAACCCCTCTATGAATATAATAATAAATGTAACGGTATTAACAAGGTTTGGGAATTAAGTGAGGATACTGAAGATGAGTTTGTAGCTGTATTAACAACTGATGGAGCTGTTTTAATTACCCAAAGGCTTAATTCAGATGGAGGTGGTATTAGCGGTATATATACATTTAATGGAACAACTTATTATCAATATCCTACTTCACTAGGAGCACCTTCAAGAACTTATGCGGGACAGATTATTAATGCTGATCGTTATTTTATACCTATTATTGCAACTATTCATAGTCATACGCCATGTTTAAATGATGGAACGGATGGGGTATCAAATAACATTATTGATAGAGATAGAGAGTTTGCTGCAACATTTCCTAATATAAATAATTATATTATTGGGTGTAATTCAATAGGTCAATTTAACGGAAACAGTAATCAAGCATTTAATATACAGCATGGTAATTTAAATACTTTATGTAATAATATAAATTAACTATGAGATTATATGCAATATTTTTGATAATACTATTTTTAAGTTATGCTGGTTTGGGTTACAGCCAAACCAGTAGAATAGAACTGGTTCAATTAAAAGATTCTGTTTTTTTAAAAGGCGTAAGTGAAATCATTAAAAAAGCAAAAATACAATACCCCCCATTTAAGGATAAAGGCTATATACAAGTCTATTTAAATTATTTAAACAAAGAAGCTGTTAATGAGCAAATATTTGCCGAATACAGAGTCAATGATCAATATTTTAGCTTAAAATTAAGATACACTCGAAGTCTTTTTCCTAAATTCTATAGTTATATAGATGGTAAAATAATATTGATATACAATAAAACAGTGCCAATTTTAAACCTAGGTTTCTCTAAAAGAAGCAAAAGAAGATTGATAAAAAAAATGGAGCCTTTCCTGAGTAAAAAGGAGCATCTTATTGCCAGGGATAACAATGGTAAAATTATAATCAATGATAAAAGTTTTAGGCCCAACGAGTCTTTTAAATTACATGGTGGTTGGTTCCTTAAGATATACGCAAATGGGAAATATGACATAGAAAAAAAGAAATATTAACTATAATAAACCTAAATAAAAAGGATTTTGATACAACGATATTTTATATATGTCGATTTTTAAAGTATAATTATGTAAGAATCTGATGAATGAACCATTTACACCACCGTTGGTTTTCTCGCCAACGGTGTTAATTTATTTGTTGAAAGTCCAATACTATACATATTGAAATTCAGGTAACATACTAACTGTCTCGCTTAACTAATGCATAATAATCACCCTCCAATGGTAAATACCCCTGATCGTAAACAAAATAATAAATAGTGCCTGCCTTTGTGGTGTAAATACTTGTAAAATAATTAAAATCGAAGCCTTTTTCTATAAGTTTAGCCCTCGACGTTTTTGTTTTTTGGTCCGGATTGAGCTGTTCAAGAATTCTATAGTTTTTTCGTAACCTGTTATTAGTGTTTCTAATAAGGTTTTTACTGTCTTTATTAAATTTATTATTATACGAATTTCTACAGGCATCACTACAAAATTTCTTATCAATTCTACCTACAATTTTTGCTCCACATTCAGGACATTGTTTCATATGCTTATTTTTATTGTTTTCCAAATGCCATATGGAACATCCATACTAACATTTTCATGTGTATCTTAATTTTTAGATATGGATGTTTCATATGCTTATTTTTATTGTTTTTCTAAATGTCATATGGAACATCCATACTAGCATTTTCATGTGTATCTTACTTTTTATTTATGGATGTTTCATAATCTTCTTTTTTAAGTTCGTACCAATTGGCTTTTACATCTTCAAAAGGAAATACATTTATAAACTGTAGCCCAATTTTTTGCAATACTTTATTGGATGCCATATTGTCAATTTCAGCTGCACCACAAATTGTTTTAATATCAAGCTCATTAAACCCAAAATCCAGAACAGCTAAAGCAGATTCTGTGGCATAACCTTTTCCCCAAAAACCCGGTATAAACCTGTAACCAATATCATAAAAGTTTCTTATTTCATTTAGTTCTTCCTTTTCATCTAAATTTAATTTTAAACCTGACCAACCCATAAACTCTCCGGAAGATTTCTCAATAGTTGCAAAACGTCCAATGCCACGCTCTTTATATTGTTCTCTAA
>JAGLKH010000431.1 GCA_023141985.1 Flavobacteriaceae bacterium
CTCCAACATAAGATTTTTCCCAAAGTATTCCAATCACAGCAGAACTACTGGTAACATCGTCAAAAGACATTGTAAACGATTGAATATCCATAGATAGAGGCATTACCTCAGCAATTACAGAAGCCGCAACCTTATCCATATCTAATTCATTTGGTGCACCTCCCCCGGTTTCGGTATAGAATACAACTTCCCACTTATCAGCTTGAGGAATTGTAAAAATGGCATATGACCCTGCTTTTAGAGTTTTATCTCCAATCATCACATCGTCACTAAATGTGATTTTAGTATTTGCATTTGCACCGGTTCTCCAAACCTTTCCAAAAGGAACTAAATCTCCAAAAATAGTACGCCCTCTCATCGATGGACGAGAATATTCAAGTGTAACATCTGTTAAACCAACTTTCTGTTCAATTTTAGAAAAAGGACTTGGTGCTGGTGTATTAATTTGTGCATTTACAGCATAAGACATTGTGATTGCTAAAGTAAATAATAGAATTTTTTTCATTTTGATTAGGTTTAAGTGTTTATAATTAATAGTGCTCTAAATTACGGATTAGTATTACCTATAAATGTTAACGAAACCTTAAAATAAAACTTAAAAGCATTAATTACTTTTATTATAAGTAGATCTATATTATTTTGGCTAAACTTTTAAAGAGTTTTTATAACTTTAAAACAAATAAAAAACTAATCTAACACTAACATGAAAAACAAATCCACACTAATCATTGCATTTTGTTTAATTATCTGTAATTCATTTGCACAAAACAAAATGAACAAAACAAAGCAAGCCATTATTGCTTCAGTAGAAAAACACGAAGCCAATCTTATAAAAATAAGTGACGATATTTGGGCATTGGCCGAAACGGCTTTCGAAGAAAATAAATCTGCACAAATATTATCGGATTATGCCGAACAACAAGGATTTAAAGTAGAACGTGGTGTCGCTGGTATGCCAACAGCTTTTGTAGCGACTTACGGTTCCGGAAGTCCTGTTATTAGTGTATTAGGTGAATTTGATGCACTTCCCGGCTTATCGCAGCAAACACAACCTGTAAAAAACCCAATTAATGAAGGTGAAGCTGGTCATGGCTGTGGACATAATTTATTTGGTGCTGGAAGCCTTGGTGCAGCAATTGCTGTAAAAGAACTCATTGAAAGCGGTAAAATTAAAGGTACTGTAAAGTTTTTTGGAACACCTAGTGAAGAAAAATACTTTGGAAAAATATGGATGGTAAATGCAGGCCTTTGGAATGATGTAGACGTAAATATCAGCTGGCATCCATCAGCAGAAATAAAAGCAGATGTGCAAAGTTCTTTAGCCTTAGTTGATTTTAAAATAGAATTCTTTGGTCAAGCTGCTCATGCTTCTGCCGATCCATGGAATGGTAGAAGTGCTTCGGATGCTTTAGAACTTTATACCTCAGGAATTAACGCTTATAGAGAGCATGTAAAGCCTACGGTAAGAATGCATTACCACATCCAGGATGCAGGGAAAGTTGTTAATGTTGTTCCTGATTACGCAAGACTTTGGATGCGTGTACGCGACACAAAACGCTCTGGTATGATGCCCGTTTACAAACGCGTTATGGAAATGGCTGAAGGTGCTGCAATTTTAGCAAATGTAGAGTATAAAACATCGCTTATTTCGGGAATATATGAAGTGCTTGTGAATCGTGAAGGCGGACAAATTATGCAGTCTAACCTTGAACTTCTTGGACCAATAGAATATACAGACGAAGAAATTGCTTTTGGCAAAGGCATACAAGAAGCTACAGGAAAAAAACAAGTAGGTATGGATAGTAAAATAAAACCACTTGAAGACACAAGAGAACATCCTGGAGGTGGCTCAACAGATGTTGGAGATGTAAGTTGGAATGTAGCTAATATCAATCTTGGAGTAACCACAGCTCCAAAAGGTACTCCATGGCATTCGTGGGCTGTTGTAGCTTGTGGTGGTATGAGCATTGGCCATAAAGGCATGGTTTATGCTTCTAAAGCAATGGCAATGACTATGGCAGATTTATTTGAAAACCCGGAACTTGTTAAAAAAGTAAAAGCTGAATATAAAGAACGTAAAGGCGATGAAGTGTATGAAGCTATTATTCCTGAAGGCCCTCCACCAATAAATGGAAATTAACTGTAATAAAAAAGCTTAACATTTATTTGTTAAGCTTTTTTTAAACCCTTTCAATCTTTGCTCCAATATCTCTTAAGCGTTCATCAATACGCTCGTAACCTCTATCTATTTGTTCAATATTATGAATGGTTGAAGTGCCATCTGCAGATAACGCAGCTATAAGTAAAGAAATTCCAGCTCTAATATCTGGAGATGTCATTGTAGTTGATTTTAATTGCGATTTAAAATCATGTCCAATTACAGTAGCGCGATGTGGATCGCATAAGATAATTTTTGCTCCCATATCAATCAATTTATCCACAAAAAATAAACGGCTTTCAAACATTTTTTGATGCACCAACACTTCTCCTTTAGCTTGTGTGGCAATGACCAGAATAATACTTAATAAATCAGGTGTAAATCCGGGCCAAGGCGCATCTGCAATAGTAAGGATAGAACCATCTATATAGTTTTGTATTTCGTAACCGTCTTTATGTTCAGGCACAAAAATATCGTCTCCTTTTTGTTCAACTGTTATCCCTAATTTTCTAAATACATTTGGTATTTGCCCTAGATCGTTCCAGCTCACATTTTTTATAGTGAGTGCACTTTTAGTCATTGCAGCTAAGCCAATCCAACTCCCTATTTCTATCATATCCGGTAGCATTGTATGCTCAGTTCCTTTTAAAGATGAAACACCTTCAATGGTTAACATATTAGAACCAACTCCCGATATCTTTGCTCCCATTCGGTTAAGCATCTTACAGAGCTGCTGTAAATAAGGTTCACAAGCTGCATTATATATTGTTGTTTTACCTTCAGCTAAAACTGCTGCCATAACAATATTTGCCGTTCCTGTAACCGAAGCTTCATCAAGTAACATATAAGTGCCTTTTAGCTTAGAAGCTTCAACACCATAAAAAGAATCTTCTTTATTAAATCTAAAAGTTGCACCTAAATTTATAAATCCTTCAAAGTGTGTATCCAGGCGTCTTCGACCTATTTTATCGCCACCGGGTTTTGGGATATAACCTTTGCCAAAACGAGCTAATAATGGTCCAACAATCATAATAGAACCTCTTAATCCGCGGCCATCTTTTTTAAAAGCAGAAGATTCTAAATAATCTAAATTAATGGCATCAGCTTCGAAACTGTATGAGCCATGAGCTAACTTTTCGATTTTTACGCCGAGTTTTCCTAAAAGTGTAATGAGTTTATTAACATCAATAATATCAGGTATATTATGAATGGTAATTTTTTCGGGAGATAAAAGTACAGCACATAAAATTTGCAATGCTTCATTTTTTGCGCCTTGTGGTTTAATTTCACCACTAAGTTTATAGCCTCCTTCTATTTTAAAAGTTCCCATAAGAAGAGTTTAGTAACGCTTTCTACCTCGGCTACCGGTAGACTTTTTACCCTTTTTACTACTTACAAACTTCTTTTTAGTACGTAATAGGCTTGAAGAATCGCTTAAATCTTCTTTGCTATCCTTTAAAT
>JAGLKH010000432.1 GCA_023141985.1 Flavobacteriaceae bacterium
ACCAGCGACCTTTGGGTTATGAGTTCTAAAAAACTCCCATATTTTACGCTTTTTATACTTAATTATATTTAAATCGTTTACGAAATCGTTTACGGTAGTTAAACAATAATTATTTGTGAATTTACGTATTATCTTTAATCCCTACAAATGAAACTATATACAAATTGATTTCAAATATATAGTGGTCCCACAAGTACTTATTTGTTGTATAGTAATGTTGAGTATTGTAGAGTAATAGGAGATTTATAGAAACTTTTATATTTTAAAAATAGTAATATGGAACAGTATGGATGTATAAAGATTAGAGTATCAATTTAAAATTTACATCTAATATTTAAGTTCTTAAATTGTTCCCTTATTGTAACATATCCTAGCTATTTATTATATTTACTTTTTATGATAGAATTATAATCACTCATTTTCCTCTAGCCATTTTAAACGGCGTTCATCTGGTAAGTGTTTAATTTTAAAATTCTCAAATATGGCCTTAAACCCTTTTCCATCTGGACTTGCGGCCATCATACCCACCATAGCCGATTTATTCTCTGGAAAGTAAGCCAAATTACACATCTGATATTTTATACCATCTAATGAATAAAATATTTTTACAGCATCAATTTTTCTAATAACCTTTATCCAAATTGTTTTTGGTTTACCTTTTAAGGGAATAATACTCCAACTACTAAACTCATTTGTTATAACAGTACTTAAGTTAAATACCCCGTCCACATACTCTATTCCAGTTTTAATCCAGTTTTTTTCATCAATACGTAACATCAATCCCATTTGATCAAACCTAGTTTTGTAGTCTCCCGAAACTTTTACTGATACTTCAAACTCACCTCCTCTATTGCAATAGAAAAAAGGCCCATCGTCAACTGTAAAACCATAATGAGTTTTACGCCAATAATCTGATTGTGGAGTAACTTGCATTACAAGTTGTTCATTTTCAATTTTCCAGTTTTCTGGTTCATTGTACCATTGCATACCATTTAATTTTTGTACCATAGGATTTCAAGTTAATAAAAAAAATCTATTTTTTACAAAATTAGTATTTAGTTTTTTTATTAATTGAAGAATGATCGTGTAAGGCAAGTGAAACAGTTGACGCTGAAACATTAAGTTTCTGTGTAATATCCTTTATAGTAACACGACATTTATGCATATGTTGAAAATATATGAAAAAATGCTGTACAATTACTTTTATAAAGCCCTAATGAAATGTTTTTAACCAATCTGCTTCACTTATTAATTGGACCTTGATCCCCAAATTGAATAATTTCACCTTTTGAAAAGATGTATAATATATAAGATAAATTAATAGTTAATTATTAATGCAAAACCAATAAGATAAATGAAGAACTATGAGTTCTTTTTCTATTTCTTTGTATTACATTATTATAGGGTATAATATTGGTTTCAATAGTAAGAGATGGATCCTTCTAATTAAAATTTATTAAAGATTCAATTCAAGACTATTGAAAACAAATGTGAATTTCGGTTTTTATTAAATGATTAATATTGTTTTTCTAAAGAAGTTATAAATAACAATATTTTCATAAAAAACAAAGGGGAATTTGAAGATACAAGACATTTAAATTTTTCTTATTCAAAAATGAAACAAACATATTTAATAAAATGAATTATAAAAATTTAATAGGTCAGTTGCCTAAAATTGGAATTAGACCAGTAATTGATGGTCGATTAGATGGTGTACGTGAGTCATTAGAAGAAACAACCATGCAGATGGCTAAAAATGCCGCTGTTTTTTTGGAGGCAAATATCAGACATGCCGATGGAAATAGTATAGAATGTGTAATTTCTGATTCCTGTATCGGTGGAGTTGCTGAAGCAGCTGCTTCAGCTGATAAATTTTCCAGAGAAGGTGTCGGGTTATCTTTGACGGTAACACCTTGTTGGTGTTATGGAAGTGAAACCATTGATATGAATCCTACAATTCCGAAAGCGATATGGGGTTTTAACGGAACTGAACGCCCAGGGGCAGTTTATTTAGCAGCAGCTTTGGCTGGACATAATCAAAAAGGAATTCCTGCATTTAGTATTTATGGAAAAGATGTACAAGACAGTGGTGATTCTACCATCCCTGAAGATGTTCAGGAAAAATTAGTACGTTTTGCAAAAGCAGGATTGGCTGTTGCGACCATGAAAGGAAAGTCGTATCTTTCAATGGGTGCGGTATCTATGGGGATTGCAGGATCAATAGTAGATACAAATTTCTTTGAAAGCTTCCTTGGCATGAGATGTGAAAATGTAGATATGACTGAATTTACTAGAAGAATAGAAGAGGAAATTTATGATAAGGATGAATATAAAAAAGCTTTAGTTTGGACTAAAGAGAATTGTAAGGAAGGAAAAGATTACAATCCTGACGATAGAAAAAAATCCAGAACTGAATTAGATAAAGACTGGGAGTTTGTTGTGAAAATGGCTCTAATTGGAAGAGATTTAATGGTAGGAAATCCTAAATTAAAGGAATTGGGTTATGGAGAAGAAGCTTTAGGGAGAAATGCTATTATCAGTGGTTTCCAAGGACAAAGGCAATGGACTGATCATTTTCCAAATGGTGATTTTATGGAAGCTATCTTAACTTCTTCATTTGACTGGAACGGAATAAGACAACCTTTTATGGTTGCAACAGAAAATGATAGTTTGAATGGTGTTTCTATGTTGTTTGGACATCTTATAAACGGAGCAGCTCAAATATTCAGTGATGTTCGTACTTATTGGAGTCCGGATTCTGTAAAAAGAGTGACAGGATATGAATTGACAGGAGATGCTTCAAACGGATTCATTCACTTAATCAATTCAGGTGCATCTGCATTAGATGGTACTGGTGAACAAACTATCGATGGTAAACCCGCGATGAAAGCCTGGTGGGATATTCAGGAGGATGAAGCACAAAAGTGTTTAGAAAATACAACTTGGGGACCGGGAATGTTAGAATATTTTAGAGGTGGTGGTTATTCATCAACCTTTAAAACAAGAGGAGATATGCCCGTTACTATGTGTAGAATCAATATCGTGAAAGGAATAGGTCCAGTTCTACAAATTGCAGAAGGAAAAACTATAGAACTTCCAGATGATGTACATGAGGCTATTAATGAAAGAACAAACCCTACTTGGCCAACAACTTGGTTTGTGCCTAATTTAACTGGTAAAGGAGCTTTTAAAGACGTCTATAGTGTTATGGCGAATTGGGGAGCTAATCATGGCGCATTTACTTATGGACATATTGGAGCTGACCTAATCTCTTTAGCAGCTATGTTAAGAATATCTGTGAATATGCATAATGTAGCAGAGGATAAGATTTTTAGACCAAGTGCTTGGGCATCTTTTGGAATGGATGTAGAAGGGTCAGATTACAGGGCATGTAAAACATACGGGCCTCTTTATTAATACATATAAATAGTAAATAATGACAGACAAGTATGTGATTGGTGTAGATTACGGTACTGACTCCGTAAGAGCTGTGGTGGTAAATACTCAAACAGGTGAAGAAATAGCAGTAGCTTCAAAAAAATATAGCTGCTGGAAAAAGGGATTGTACTGCGATCCATCAAAAAATCAGTACAGGCAGCACCCAAAAGATTATATTGAAGGATTGAGAAGCTCTGTAAAAAAAGTTTTGGATAAATGCAATGCAGAAGTAACTGAAAATGTTGTAG
>JAGLKH010000433.1 GCA_023141985.1 Flavobacteriaceae bacterium
CCCCTCACTATAATTTAAGATTATAGTTTAAATTAATTTTTAATATTTAATATAATAGACTAATGTATAATTCTAAACCTTTAATTATGAAAGCCCTAAAGATTACCCTACTGCTAGCGATTTTTTGCTTAACATTTTCCGGTCAAAGTTATGATACAGAAAATACTAAAACTAATGACACCTATAAAACAAATAAAAACGAATTTAAGCAACTTGCTGAAGTCGTTAAGAAAACTAAATTACCTGGTCAAGCATAATATTGTTGTAATTGGTTAGTAAAACCCCTTTACGAATCCGTTTCGTAAAGGGGTTTTATTTTTTTATCTGAAATAAAATATTTTATAAATATTCGTTAAGGATTTTATTAATTATTACGCTCTTAGCATAATTTATCCTAAATTTGAGACAATCATCCAAAACATTGTTAAGATTGAATTGTCGATATCTCTTTTTGCTGTTTTTCATTACAGCTTTCAATTTACCAGGTCAAAATAAAAATCTAAAGGCTAAACTTGATAGTATTGAGGTCTTAAGGAAACTTTCTAAAGATAATAGTTTAGAGATGAAATTGAGATTAGATTATGCTAAAAGAGCTTCTCAATTGTCTAATGATACTAATATAGACTCTACTATTTTAAGAAGTAATAGAGATTTATCTTTTATTTATCTTAATATGGAAAAATATGATTTTGTAAAAACTATAAATCATAAAAACCTAAAATTAGCTAATAAATTAAAAGATTCCAGTGCTATAGCTATCGCTAATTATAATTTAGGAGCTATATACCACCAAATTGAATTAAATAACGATAGTGCCTATTTTTATTACACAAATGCTGTAAAGATCTACAATAAACTTAAAGACATTAAACTTGAAGGGGAGCTACTGGCAAATATGGCTGATATTCAAGAAACCGAAAAAGATTATATAGGAGCTGAAGTAAATGCAATTAGAGCTATTTCATTAATTGAAACACTTCCTAAAAATGATTACAACTTAGACACTTTATGGACCTTATATAATATTTTAGGTGTAATTTCTGGCAGGTTACAACAGTACGACAATGCTATTCAGTATCATGAAGAAGCATTATCTGTAAGTAATAAATTTTCTAATAACAATATAGCCTTTAATTATTACATATCTTCTAATAACAATATAGCTTTCATTTATGAAGAAAAAGGAGAATACCTTAAGGCTCTAACAATTTATGGAGATTTAATTCAAAAAGAAAATCTATATCAAAATGATCCTTCTTTATATGCCTTATTATTAAGAAATATAGCCCATGCGAAATTCCTTTCTAATGATAATAATTATAAAGAGATAGAAGAACAATTTAAGGAAGCCTATAAAATTAGCGATAGTATTAAAGATGATATTGTGAAAATGAAAACTGCAAATCATTTTTCAGAATTTCTTTTATTTAGAAATGAAAAAGATTCTGCTCAATTTTATGCTCAAATGGCATATAAAATTTCAAAAGAATTAAAGGCTAATGACTTTGTTTCTAAATCCTTAATGTTATTATCTAAAATAAAAGATGGAGAAGAGGGAAAAAAATATTTATTTGAACATATAAAACTAAATGACAGTCTTTTAAATAATGAACGAAACGTAAGAAATAAATTTGCTCGAATTGAATTTGAAACAGAGAAAATTGAAGCTGAAAACGTACAAATATCAAAAGAGCGATTAATTTTCTTATTTTCATCTATTGGACTATTAATCACGTTATTGTTATTATATATCATTATTAACCAACGTACAAAAAACAGAAAACTCGAATTTGCACAACAACAACAAGAGGCAAACGAAGAAATTTACAACTTAATGTTAGCCCAACAAGATAAGATTGATGAAGGAAGAACTAAAGAAAAGAAAAGAATATCGGAAGAATTACATGATGGAATTTTAGGACGATTATTTGGCACAAGATTAAGCCTTGATAGTTTAAACTTACTTCAAACCCAAGACGCTATAAAAAACAGGGGGCAATATATCAAAGAGTTAAAAACTATAGAAGAAGAAATAAGAAAGATTTCTCATGACCTTAGTAGTGATTTTGTAGTAGGGTCCGGTTTTATGGATATCGTTAAAACACTAATCGAAACTCAAACACAAGCTTATCAATTGAGTTATTCTTTAAAAGAAGATGACGAAATACATTGGGACGATGTATCTAACAAAACAAAAATTCATATCTATAGAATACTGCAGGAAACAATGCAGAATATTTACAAACATGCTAATGCTAATCATATTAAAATTAGCTTTCAATTAAAAAATAATGTAATTTTATTATCTGTAGAAGATGATGGTTCTGGGTTTAATGTAACAAAAGCCAAAAAAGGGATTGGTATAAAGAACATTAATTCCAGGGTTAAAGAAATTGGAGGAAAATTAGAAATCGATTCTAAAATAGATGCAGGCACAAAGATTATTATCACAATCCCTCTAAGTTAGCAAAAAATGGAACAACACATAAAAATATTGATGGTAGACGATCATCCTATGATAATTGAAGGCTATCAAAATACGTTATTAGCTACCAAAAAGGAATTTCAACATTTAAATATTGATATTGCCACTAATTGTGATATGGCTGTTGAACTTATAAAAAAAGCATTTGATTCTGGGTCTTATGACGTATGTTTTTTCGATATTAGTTTGCCCCCTTCAAAAGATGGTGTATATAATTCTGGCGAAGATTTAGCTAAGCTCGCCCGGCAGTATTTGCCTGATGCAAAAATTGTTATTTTAACTATGTTTAATGAATCCTTTAGAATTCTTAATATCATTAAAGAGATTAATCCTGATGGCCTTCTTATTAAAAGTGATTTAACATCCAGCGAATTGGCTGAAGCTTTTCAACATATATTAGTAAGTCCTCCTTATTACAGTAGTACAGTAAATAATTTTTTAAATACAACTATTACAAGTGATATTTATGTAGATGAGATTAATAGAAAAATTCTTCATTTACTCTCTCAGGGAGTAAAAACTAAAGGGCTGAAAAATCATATAGATCTATCCATGAGTGCTATAGAAAAAAGAAAAAAACACCTAAAGTTATTATTTTCAATTGAAGATGGAAAAGATGAATCTTTACTTAACGAAGCTAGAAAGATGGGGTATTTATAATTGTATCCTGTTTAAATCTATTTAATAATGTTAAAATCAATGCTTTTTTTAAAATTTTAAAATCTCCTAAAGCAATATTATCACTACATATTATGGTTTTTCCGCATTAAGTTTACGGTTTTACCGTAACAAAAAATGTATTATTTTATTTAAATTAGAAACTTCAACAGCTAATTATTTAATCCCTTTAATTATTTGTTGAACAATAGCATTTAATTGGGCCTTATGGCTAAACAGACGAGAGTTTGTAAGTCATAAGGTTTTTTTTATAAAAGCGTTAAAGTTTCTCAATTTATCATATTTCAAGAATTCCTTAAATCCTTTCTATAATTGAATTTTACGGTTTTTCCACATTAAGTTTGCGGTTTTACCGTAACAAAAAGTGTATTATTAAATTTAAATTTACACCATCAACAGTTAATTATTTAATCCCTCTAATTTATTTGTTGAAATAATAGCAATTAATAAAAAACCTTGTAACTGATCAGATGCGCATTTGTGAGTTATAAGGTTTTTTTCAACCCAAATTATGTATTAGAACTTCGTAATGAAGTTTAAAACCACAATAAAATATGACTTTTTATAAGTTTTAGCATAGCATCGTTCTGGTTAAAATTAAAAAAGTAGTGAAACGATGTATTTTGCAGTGGTTTTAAGATGTAATAGATTTTCTAATGCATAATTTGAGTTAAAATAATAAGTCACTATTATCCCAAAGCTTTACAATAAAAAGTCCTAAATAAATTACGGCCACAATAAACTTAATAAATGCAGAAGTTAAAAACCCTAGAAATGATCCAAAGGCAGCTTTAAGCGCCCTTTTAGAATCGCTTTTATTTATGAGTTCACCCACATAAGCTCCTACAAAAGGCCAAATAACAATTCCGAATACGCCTAAAATTGGAAAGAAAATCGCTATTAATAATCCAATTGTTGTCCCAATCATTCCAGCTTTACTCCCACCAAATTTCTTAGTTCCCATAGCAGGAATAATATAATCTAACAACCAAATTGCTAAAGCAATAACTAAAGTAATAATTAAAAAAGTCCAATTCATTGGTATCACATCAATAAGATGAAATATAAGCAGTCCAAGCCAACTCGTAAGAGGGCCAGGTAAAATAGGTAAGAAACTGCCAATAATACCTAAAACCATAAATAATGTCGCAACGATAATTAAAAAGATATCCATCAATATATTTTATTTTGATTGTAAGACGAAGATAAAGTTTAAATGTTACAATTATTTTTAACTAAATATTTAGTTTAAACTAATAATTTAGTTATATTAGCATATTGCTTTTGTAAAGCAATATGCTATGCTGAACTTG
>JAGLKH010000434.1 GCA_023141985.1 Flavobacteriaceae bacterium
AAATTCTAAACATCGAAATAGAATCTCTAAATCTTAAATGTAATTACAGGTAATGATGCATGATTTGCTATGTCTTCGCCTATACTACCAGAAAAGAAATGAGAAACACCTTTCCTGCCATGTGTTGGAATAGCAATTAAATCTGCGCCTATTTTATTAGAGTAATTAAGCACACCTTGTTCTACACTATAATCTGCTTGATAGGCAACATCATTTAACTTATTAAGATTACCATCAGCTTTTTGCAAAAAATTCGCAATTCTCTTTTCAATTTCTACAGAACTTCTAAAAAGCTCGTTAGGCTGATTTACATAAAGTAATTTTAAACTTGATCCAAATTTATCAAACAATTTAGTAGCATTAAGATAAGCATTGATACATTCTTCATCAAAATCAGTTGCAAAAACCACTGTTTCAAAATTTGTATTTACCACATCATTCTTTACTACCAATACTGGAATATCGGCATTTCTAACCACCTTTTCGGTATTCGATCCTACAAAAAAATCTTTTACGCCACCAGTACCATGAGAGCCCATAACTATAAGATCGGCATTGTTTATATTAGCAACATCATTTACTTCGCTAAACACCTTATAGTGTTTAACAATAGGTGTTACATTTACGCCTTTTAAATATTCTTTGTCAAGAAAAGAATTAAATTTCTGTTCGGCCAATTTTAAAAAGTATACCGCTTTTTGCTGCTGTTCAGTATCGGTTTTTGTTAATAAAACATCGGACATTTCTAACATATGCAAAGCTAAAACTTCAGCATTATTAAGTTTAGCCAATTTTACTGCAGTTTTTAAAGCATATTCTGAATGTTTTGAAAAATCTATAGGAACTATTATTTTCTTCATGTGTGTTAATTTAGTGTTTTACAATTATATGGTCATTGAGAACAGCTGAGTTTCGGGGCTATTTCTCTGCAATAATAAATCAAATGCCATACATACATTTCTGACAAAAGGATATCCTTTTTTAGTGACTTCAATAGCATTTGAATCTATTAAAAGTAAACCATCTGCTTCCATTTCTTTTAATTTTATAAGTATTTCCGGAAGTTCTTTAATATACAAATAATTCTTATTCCATGTCGTTTTAAAATTACACATTAAATTAAGAATATGCTTTCTTACAATCAAATCTTCTTCATTTAAAATATGACCTCTATACACTGGTAAAATATTCTCATTTAATAACTTATAATATTCTTCAATTACCTTTACATTTTGAGCAAAACCGTACCAGCTATCACTAATTGAAGACACCCCTAGCCCAATCATAGCTTGAGTTTTTGATGCAGTATAACCCATAAAATTTCTATGCAAAGTATTATTGGTCATGGCTTGATAAAGCGAATCTGTTGGTAGTGCAAAATGATCCATTCCAATTTCATGATAACCGACCTCACCCAATAGTTTTTTTCCTAATTCGTATTGTTTACGCTTCAATTTTGGTGAAGGTAAATTCGATTCATCAAAACCTCTTTGTCCACTACCTTTAATCCAAGGCACATGCGCATAACTATAAAATGCCAAACGATCTGGAAGTAACTCTTTAGTTTTTAAAATTGTATGTTCTACATGCTCTAATGTTTGAAAAGGTAATCCAAATATAATATCATGACTTACAGATGTATAGCCGATTTCTCTTGCAGTTTCCGTGGCTTTCTTTACGTTTTCAAACGGTTGGATTCTATGTATTGCTTTTTGTACAGTTTCGTTATAATCTTGCACTCCATAACTTGCACGTCTAAAACCAACATCAAAAAGTGCTTGTAAATGCTCTCTTGTGGTATTATTAGGATGTCCTTCAAAACTAAATTCATAACCCTCTGCAAGAATAGAATGTCTCGTAATTCCTTTTATTAATTGCTTTAAATTTTCCGGGCTAAAAAATGTTGGTGTACCTCCACCAAGATGAAGCTCTTTAATTTTGGGCTTAGTCTCTAATAAATTACAATATAAGTCCCATTCTTTTAAAAGCGCAGTTATATATGGGGATTCAACTTCATGCCTTTTAGTTATACGCTTGTTACAACCACAAAACGTACACAAACTCTCGCAATAAGGTAAATGTATATAAATACTTATACCTTCATTTTCATTACTTTCGTTAAAAGACTGCTTCAAAGAAGCTTTCCAAAGCTGCAAAGAAAATGTATCAATATTCCAATAAGGTACAGTAGGATAACTCGTGTACCTTGGACCAGCTACATTATATTTTTCTATTAATAAATTGGACATACCTAACAATTATATGCAAATTTATAAAATTTAATACTCATTTTCATGATAATTACTATACAACTCATTAATAGAAAGGAATGTTGTCATGTTTCGACTTAATTTATAAATTTATTAATTTATGAAAATTCAAAAAGTTACTTTTTTAAATATTGAAGGAGAACAATTGTCTGGACGTTTGGAGCTTCCGGTAAATCAACAACCACACAACTTTGCTGTTTTTGCTCACTGTTTTACCTGTAATAAAAATCTATCAGCAGTTAAAAATATTAGCCGAGCATTAACATCAAATGGTTTTGGAGTATTACGATTTGATTTTACGGGTTTAGGTGAAAGTGATGGTGATTTTTCGGACACAAATTTTTCTGGTAATGTGGATGATTTGGTAAGTGCTGCCAAATATTTAGAAGCGTATTACAAATCTCCTTCTCTTATTGTTGGTCATTCTTTAGGAGGTGCTGCAGCTATTTTTGCTGCATCTCAAATATATTCTATAAAAGCTATTGCTACAATTGGTGCTCCTTCTAATCCAAAACATGTACAGCACTTATTGCATAGTAGTTTAGAAGAAATACAAGCCAATGGAAAAGCAGTTGTAAATTTAGGCGATCGTGATTTTACAATAAAAAAACAGTTCATTGATGATTTAGAAGCTAATGCACTTCCACAAATAGCTAAAAACCTGCGTAAACCTATACTTGTTATGCATTCTCCTCAAGATACAACTGTGAGTATAAAGAATGCAGAAGAAATCTATATGGCAGCTCATCATCCTAAAAGTTTTATTTCACTTGATGGGGCGGATCATTTATTAAGTAATAAGGCAGATTCTATTTATGCTGGTAACGTAATTGCTGGTTGGGCCAAACGCTATATAGATTTACCAAAAACTGAAATGTTAAAAACCAATCATCAGGTAGTTGCAAGTTTAGATAACGACGATGGATTTACAACCCAAATAAAAGCCGGGAATCATTATATGGTTGCCGATGAACCTACAAATTATGGAGGAAACGACTTTGGTCCTTCTCCTTACGAATTGATTTCAGCAGGTTTATCGGCTTGTACTGCAATGACCATACAAATGTATACTAAACGCAAGGGTTGGAATATAGAAAATATTGAAGTCCATACAAGTTATGGGAAAGTTCATGCTAACGATTGTGAACATTGCGATGAGAATACTACAAAAATTGATACGTTTAATAGAGAAATAAAATTAGAAGGCGATTTAGATGAAAAACAACTCACACGAATTTTACAAATTGCAAATAAATGTCCGGTACACAAAACGCTGCTTAG
>JAGLKH010000435.1 GCA_023141985.1 Flavobacteriaceae bacterium
TAACTTTCGTTCAAAATAACACTAAAACACCATGAAAAAAGTATCAATTTTTATTATAGCATTAACTTTAGTTTTTGCTGTAGCTTGTAAAAGTGACAAAAAAGAAACCAAAACAAATACTGATATTGAGGTTGAAGAAACCGAAGCCCAAAGTGAAACTACAACTGTAACTTCTGATGTAAAATACGCATCTGTTACCCTGGAATCCAAGAGTAATAGTACTGTTACCGGAAGTGTAACCTTTATTCAAGAAGGAAATACTGTTGCTATGGCAGCAAAAATAAGTGGTTTAAGTGAAGGTACACATGCCATACACTTACATGAAAAAGCAGACTGCTCTTCAGACGATGGAAAATCTTCCGGTGGTCACTGGAATCCAACAGCGCAACCACACGGAAAATGGGGGGCTCCTGAAGGTTTTCATTTAGGAGATATAGGCAATTTTGAAGCAGATGCAGAAGGTAATGGCACAATTACTTTCTCTACAGATAAATGGTGTATTGGTTGTGGCGACGAAACCAAAGATATTTTAGGCAAAGCTATTATTGTACACCAGGGCACAGACGATTATAAATCTCAACCAAGTGGTGCAGCTGGTGCCAGGGTAAGTTGTGGAGGCGTTATAGAATAACAACACTTAAATAAAACTTTATAAAAACTACTAAAAATTGAAGTGCCCCCAAAAAGCCAGACACTATTTGGGGGTATTTTTTATTTTTACCCTTTAAATATTTGCCCATGAATCCATCAACCAATGGTTGGATAAAAAAATTACTAAAAGAAGCATCTGTTACAAGCTCTTTTTTGCAATGCACAGATATAGAGTTCTACATTGCTTTAAGACAGTGTGGTTTTATTTATGGAAGTAATATAAATATTGTAAAAGAGGTCGTTAAAAAAAATGATCTGACTGAAGATGAAATTTGTAAAATCAACCTGTTTCTTGCTTTACTTCAAACGCACCATAATTCAGACTCATCACTTTCTCCAACAGAAAGTATTATCAATTTTTATTCTGAAATCAATTCACATAAAACTTCCTTTTTTAGCGATATTTTAAGAGGCAGAAAGTCTAATGCACAACTTGAAAAAGTTATACATAAGCGTATTCAGATTAATGATAACCTTATCACTAAAAATTTTAATTACTTTGTCATTAATGCTTTATTATTTGTTGATGTATTAGCCTATAACGAATATCTTAAAAACCAATCCATTTCTAACATCTACATCAAGCATATAGAAGCTTCTATCGAAAAGATTTCGTTAGATGTTTTAAATTCTAAGGTTTTAAAAACCGAATATGATGAAAGTTTAATCAAGTTATTCGAATTGTCGTTGCGCTATCAAAACAATTTGAATGTTAACTATAAGGAAGCTATAAACTATATTGAAACCCATTTAGAAAAACTTTACCTTTTAGACATTGCTTGTATGGCAACATGGGGAGATAAAACAATAGACACAGAAGAGCAGCACTTTTTATATCAATTAGGCAATGATTTAAAATTAGAACACAGTATTGTAGTACAATCTATAAATTCAGTTAACCAGTTTTATAATATTCATAAAGATAACATTGCATTATTAAGCTCAAAAAATATCGTAAAAACATTTTACGACAACTCCAGTAAAATGGTAAGTAAGCTTATTTACAGAAATGGGAAACGTCTAAAAAAAGAGTTAAGACAAAGTAAAGAGCTAATGGTATTACTCTCACAATCTACAATTAGAGACCTTAGCAAAGAAGAACAAAAAAAATTACAAGAACAATTACTGGATGTATTTAAAACCATACCTAGTTTAGCTATATTTATGCTACCAGGTGGTGCATTGTTATTACCTTTATTTATTAAGTTTATACCAAAACTACTCCCATCTGCTTTCGATGATAATAGAATTGAAGATAAAAAATAAACTACTATGCACTAAAACCTTATGTTTTACAACGAATACAATTCGTATATATAAACCTGAGTTCGATTAAAAATTCTTCTAAACTGTAAACGAATTTTTAATCGAACTCAGGTTATAAGATGGTTTAGTCGGAAGTCCGATGCTGGAAGACCGAAGAATTATTTCGTACTTCAGTCTCCTGTCCTCTGACACACTTTTAGAAACTAAAATCTAAATGCACTAAAAGCACATTGTATTAATTATTTAAGTCCAATAAAACATTTACATTTACAACATGGGATTAACAAACAACGATATTTTTAAAAAACTACGGGTAGCGCATAAACTACGTGACGACGATATTGTAAAAATTTGCACTTTAGTAGATTTTAAAGTCTCTAAAAGTGAGCTCGGTGCCATATTTAGAAATGAAAATCATCCTAAATATGTAGAATGTGGGGATCAGTTTTTACGCAATTTTTTAAATGGATTAATTATTCATCTACGAGGTCCTATGCCAAAGAAAAAAAAATAACAACCCTTAGTTTTATTTTATGAGTGAACATTCAAAAGAATTTGAAACACTAGACCCGCAAGATTGGGAACAATCTAAAGCATTAATGCATAAAATGGTAGATGATGCTTTTAATTATGTACAAAACGTAAGAGATCGTAAGATTTGGCAAGAGATGCCTAAAGATGTTTTAAACACTTTTAAAACTAGCTTACCTCAACAGCCAAGTAATGCCGGAGACGTATATAAAGAACTTCACGATAATGTTTTACCTTACCCAATGGGAAACATCCATCCTCGTTTTTGGGCTTGGTATATGGGAAGCGGAACTATTTCGGGAGTTATGGGAGACTTTTGGGCGTCAATACTTAATCCTAATTTAGGAGGTGGCAACCATGCAGGACATAAAGTTGAAGAACAAGTTATAAACTGGATAAAAGAAATTATTGAATTTCCTAAATCGGCTAGCGGACTTTTAGTAAGTGGTGGCTCTATGGCCAACTATACTGCCTTAGCTGTTGCGCGAAATGTAAAAGCAGGTTATGATATTAGGGCAGAAGGATTAAAAGAAAATAATTTAGTCTTTTATGGGTCTACCGAAATTCATAGCTGCAATACAAAAGCAGTTGAATTGTTAGGTTTAGGCACAAAAGGACTTAGAAAAATTGAAATTAATGAGGACTACACCATAAATATTGAAGCACTTAAAACTCAAATTAAAGAGGATAAAGCCAATGGATTACAACCTATTTGTATTATAGGCACATCAGGAACCGTAAACACAGGTGCAGTAGATGATTTGAATGCTATTGCTGATATATGCGAACAAGAAAATCTTTGGTTTCATGTGGATGGTGCTATTGGTGCTATAGCCATGCTATCAAACACAATCAAACCACAACTAAAAGGAATTGAAAGAGCTGACTCTGTAGCGCTAGATTTACATAAATGGCTGCATATGCCATTTGAAGCTGGTTGTGTAGTGATTAAAGATAATGCAGGACATAAAAATACATTTTCACTCATACCAGAGTATTTAGAAAAAAATACACGAGGTTTAGCTGCAGGTGAAAATTGGTTTAGCGAATATGGTTTACAATTGTCAAGACGCTTTAGAGCATTAAAAGTATGGATGTCTCTTAAAGAACATGGTAGTGAACGTTTTGGTAGAATGATAACCAGAAATGTTGACCAGGCTCATTATTTGGGACAGCTTATTGCACAAAATAATTTATTAGAGCTCATTGCACCTATAGGAATGGACATTGTTTGTTTTAGATATAATCCGGGAGGATTGAATTTAGAAGACTTAAATGCCCTAAATAAGGAAATTAAATTACAAATAGAAGAACGTTCTATAGCTTTACCAGGTTATACAACTCTTAATGGTGTGTATTGTATTCGTGTTGCTATTTCAAGTCATCGTGTAACCTATGCAGATTTTGATGAATTTGTAAATAGTGTTTTAAGGATTGGTAAAACACTTATT
Organism: Flavobacteriaceae bacterium; assembly: GCA_023141985.1. GTDB lineage: Bacteria > Bacteroidota > Bacteroidia > Flavobacteriales > Flavobacteriaceae > PRS1. The sequence continues at coordinate 3,900 of JAGLKH010000435.1, forward strand.
TAATAAAACTAAAAACAGGAGCCAAATGTCCTCATATCCCATTATATTTATGGGATATGATCACCTTTGTGATTCTTATTACGAGTTGGCAGTAATTTTTGATGAAAATTAAAACTTCAATTAAGAATTTCTTTATAGACAATGAAAGCGAATGTCTTAAAGGAAAAATCAAAACCCCAAAATTTAACTTAGGTGGTGCAAAAATATTCGTTAAAGAATATCCAGGAATTGAAGGTTATGTAGTCGAGTTGTTTTCGATTATTGATCCAATACATGGTGAATCGAGAGCTACTGGAATAGAATTTGAAATTGACGATTGGTATGTAAGGATTAACATCTACGATGGCTGGAAATATTTCACAAATGGTAATGTAAAAGATTTTTCTCTCGTAGAAAGGGATGCAAAAAAATGGCCGACAGATGATCTAAAATCTCAAAATTCTGAATCTTTCCTTTTACAACTTAAGAATGTGAGTGGAAGATTTTTTCCTAATTTCTATCTGGATATTCGCGGTGGTGAAAAATCAGGCGCTGGTAGAAATGAACATGGCTCTGCTCATTTTCACATTCGTGAAAGTGGGACAAACAAAGATTTAGGTAAAGTATTTTTTCCAATGGTTCAGGATTACGAGCTAAATAAAACCAAACTTGTTTTTAGTGATGATTGTCAGATTAATCGAAAATCTAAAAAACTAATTGTGTCATGGGTTTTTGATTCAGATTTAAAAAACCTAAGAGACATTAACAAGGAATGGACTTTAAGAAATAGATTTAATAATAGGACATATTAGGAAAAACTACAGGCAACAATGGCAATAATTCATTGTGGTTTTGTGCCACACCATAATATATTTTATAAATTACGGCTAATTTCTCAGCGGAAATCTTCGCACACAAAACCGTACTATTCTTATACAAACCGTTCGTTCTACTCTAACCAAATTTTAAACTCTTTTACACGCTCACGTGCTACAATAACCTCTTGTTCTTTATAGGAGTTAAGTTTTATTTGTAATCTTGAATTTGTATAGCTTACCATATCTTTAATGGCATTAATGTTTACAAAGAATTTTCGGTTAATACGAAAAAATGTTTGTGGCTCAAGTTCTTTTTCTAAATGCTCTAATGTAGTATCTAACAAATAATTTCTTCCTTCTGTTGTATATAAATATGTGCCTTTATTTTCGCTATAAAAACACTCAATATCCTCAGTATTAATAAGCTTTAGATGTTGCCCCACTTTTATCGAAAACCGTTTTTTATATTCGCAATCTATGGGATTAACAAGTAGCTTCTTTATATCGTTAAAATCTAAGGTAACTGATTGCAATTGTGGTAAACGCTCTTTGTATTTATTAACTGCTTTTGCAAGTTCTTCCTCATCTATTGGTTTTAATAAATAATCGATGCTATTCAATTTAAAGGCTTGCAAAGCATATTCATCATAAGCTGTTGTAAAAATTATAGCTGATTTAATTTCTATGTCTTCAAAAATTTCAAAAGATAAGCCATCACTTAACTGTATATCAAGAAAGATAAGGTCCGGATGTTCATTATTTTTAAACCATGCTATAGATTCTTCAACCGAATGTAACATTGTTTGCGCGTCTATATTAAGTTTGTTCAACATACGTTGTAACCGTCGCGCTGAAGGTTTTTCGTCTTCTATGATTATGATGTTCATTATTAATTTTTGTTATTAGTTTTTTTGCCACAAATACACGAATATTTGTTTAACATAAAACCTTTATAATTAAGGATTATTAAAGAGGACTGTAAGACTGTTGACTGAAAACTGTGTACTTAAAACTATTCCCAATGCCTTTTATCTTTATCCATGAACTCTTTAATTTTTCTTTCTTCCCAACCTCTTCCAAATAATAGATCCGGCCCAAAAACTCCCATGGCATGAAATGTAAGACCTATGCCCCAAAAAATTGCAGTTGCAAAAGTTTCAAATTGCCAGAAAGACTCATTTTCATCCAATTGTGTAGTAACCGAAATTATTAAAAACATATTTACGACTACATAAGCAGCTAAATGCCAATAAAATCCTTTGAGTTTATCAAACTTCTTTTTAGCTCTTATATACGCCTCTTCCTTATCAAAATTAGCTTGAGCATTATTATCGTTTTCCATGTTACTTGTTATTAGATTTAAAACTATGTCCATCCTCTTCCATAAACTGCTTAATTTTGTTCTCCTCCCAGTTTTTACCAAAAAAATAGTCTGTTCCAAATACAGCAAATGCATGAAACACCAAACCTATGCCCCAGAACAACCAGATTCCATAAAAATTAATATCGAAAAAGGCTTCACTAAAGGTTTCACCATGTGTTAAGTTTCTTATAATTTTGATGCCAAAAATTAATGAGTTAACTATAATATAAGCTGCTAAATGCTTATAAAACCGTTTGATTTTCTCTACTTTATACCTTGCTCTTGAATAAGCATCATCTTGGTTATGATTTTTCATTATATTTCCTTTTATTTTCTTAATTACTTTAATTCCAATTCTGTTTTTCTTCTTCTTGCATAAACTCATCTATTTTGCGCTTTTCCCAGTTTCTACCTAAAACGCCATCATTCACAAAAACTTTATAGGCCTGAAATACCAATCCAATTCCCCAACCAAACATTGGAAACCAAAACCATTGTATAGTATCTGGAGTAAACCTGTACCATATAAAGATTAAAAATGGTATGACTACACAGTAAGAAATTAAACTGTAATAAAACTCTTTTAGCTCATCTACATGTTTACGCGCTCTTACATAGCCATCGTCTACTCTTGAAGTTGATTGAGTTCTCATAATTTTTATTTGTTTTGTAAGCATTGGTATTGCGACGGCAAAACTATTTGCTTGTTGATTGATATTTACTTTTTTATTGGTTAATAATTGATAGCGTTGCATAATGTTACTTAAACCTACACCACTACTCTTTTTTACAATTTGTTTGGGTTGTAAATTATTTTCTACTACCAGGGTTCCATTAGCTTCATATATTTTTATATGTAATGGTTTGCTTGCGGTTACAGTATTATGCTTTACCGCATTTTCTAACAATAGCTGTAACGATAATGGTACAACTTTACTTTCTGGATTCGATGCTTTCTCAGGAATATCAAAAATGATGCTATCCTCAAAACGCATTTTTAATAAAGACATATAGGTTTTTGCAAACTCTAACTCTTCATCAACAGTTACAAGATCTTTATTTTTTTGCTCTAACACATAGCGATATACTTTAGATAAAGATGTGGTGAACTTTTGTGCATTATCAGGGTGCTCTTCAATAAGACTTGTTAATACATTTAAGCTATTAAATAGAAAATGTGGGTCTAATTGATTCTTTAAAGCATCAAACTTAGCACTTGCAGTTCCTGCTATAATTTTTTGTTCTTTAACCTTATTTTTTTGCAGTGCCTGATAAAAATAAAAAGCATGAAAGAACAATGATATTGTAAAAGTTATTAATAAAGCAACAAAATAAAATTGTAGTTTCTCAGACTCTAAAAACTCATTAAAACTTAAGCCATCTAATACAGTTCTGTGAAATATTCTAATAGCAAAAACTGTAATTAAAGTAATGATAATAGAACCTGTAAACCCAATTAATATTCGATTTTTTACAATGCTAACATGTTTTGCCTGATGATGTAGATAATTGAAAAAATAAGAGTTTACAAAAGTTAATGGTAAAGAATACATAACAAAATAAGTGTATTTTTTTACAAGTGTAAAGTCATACAAAATTTCTTTACCTGCAGAGTATTGAAATATCATATCTATGATAAATAAAATAGCTGCTATAATGATGCTTATTCCAATAACTTTTGTTAACTCTTTCATTATTAATTTTTACAAGATTCTAAAATCTGTTCGGCTCTCTCTTTTCCCCATTTAGGATGAAACGCCGTTTCTGGCTTAAAGTTAGCAAAAAGATCTAATGCTCTTTCTACATCTTTACAAAATGGTGCAGTGTCTTGCCCAAAAAAACGAGCACTTCCCATATTCCATTCTGCTTTATTTAAAACAACTCTTGGATTATTTGGTGAAATTTGTTCTGCTTGAGCATATAATGCTGCTACTTTTGGTGACAAGGTCATTCCATAAGCTGCACCATCGTAAGCTACCCAAGCTGTATTTAATAAAGCTTCCATAACTAAAATTTCAGAATTATTCTTTGAAACTGTAGTGGCATCATTTATTAAACCTTGTGCTTTAGCAAGTTTTGCTGTTAGTTTTTCTTTGTCTTTTTCTCCAAAACTACTTACAATATTAATTTGTGCTGCGTAGTAACTTGGCAACCAATTATTGGGTTCTGCTTTGGCAATACGTTCAAATAGATTTGAAGCTTCCACAGGATTGCTTCCCCAAAGTTCGAAGGCCTTTTGCATGCCCTTTTCGTAATTCGTTTGAGAAGTTATCACTCCTGAAACGAGTAGTGCTAAAATAATAGCTAATTTTTGCATAATGATTCGTTTTTTAATTATGAGACAAATGTCTTTAGTTTGTTTCAAAATTTAAAAAGAGAGTGACCGAATTGTAACTTTATAAGGATGGCCTGTAATTTATTGAAAAATAAATCTAAAAACTGTAACTTAGTGAGCACTATTTTAGAACTGATCTTAAGTAACATTGTTAACCAATCATTATGAAAAAATCATTATTTTTCGCTTTTGCACTTCTTTTAATAACATCTGCTCTAGCACAAACTGACAATCGCCTTAAAGGTGTTGAAAAACAATTAAATGAAATTCTTGAAGCTACAAATACTGCTGGATTCGCAGTTGCCATAGTAGAAAAAAATAAAATCGTCTATGCCAAAGGATTTGGTTATAGAGATTATGAAAATAAAATACCAGTTGATGCTAATACGTTATTTGCCATTGGTTCATGCACAAAAGCCTTTACATCGTCTATCCTTGGGCAATTACGAAATGAAGATAAATTATCATTTGATGATAGTCCAATAAAGCATATACCAGAACTTGAATTCTACAACGATGATATGAATAATAATATCATTATAAAAGATCTTATGAGCCATCGTACAGGATTACCAAGGCACGACTATTCATGGTATTTATTTCCAAGTTTTGATAAGGACAGTTTAATACAGCGTATTAAATATCAAGAACCATTTACAGGTATTAGACAACAATGGTATTATAATAATTTTATGTTTTTAGCACAAGGTGTCATTACTGAGAAGGTAACCGGAAAAAGCTGGGAAGAAAACATTAGAGAGAAACTGTTTAAACCACTAGGAATGGTAAGATCGAATTTATCAATTGATGAATTAGAAAAAAGTGAAGATGTTGCATTGGGTTATGAATTAAAAAAAGACAGTATCATTCAAAAAATGGATTATTACCACATTGCTGGAATGAGT
>JAGLKH010000436.1 GCA_023141985.1 Flavobacteriaceae bacterium
ATTAAAAATATCTGAAGGGACTCCGGTTAAATCGTTTCCAGAAAAATCATTATTTTCATCAACAAATTCTTTAAATGTGAAGTTATTTAATGTATAGTTAGCAAAACTACTTATGGATAATGCGTCTTTATTCAGCCATTTATAATTTAGTTCCAGTTCTAAACCATCATGCTGTGTTCTACCAGCATTTATGCCAATAAACTGGTCGTCAGCTGTTCTTCTTGAAACTAAAAGATTGCGAATATTTAAGCGATAGATTGCTAAGTTGAATTGTAAACGGTTTTTTATAATTGAACCTCGTGATCCTATTTCAAAATTCCAACCTGTTTCTGGTTTAAGATTTGTATTTATTTGTCCATCAGGGAGTAAAGTTTCGCCAAGTGTAATAGGAGAGAAGCCATGACTTATATTGGAATATACACTTATATTATCTGATAATACGTGTAAAACGCCAAATTTAGGAGATACAATTCCTTTAAAGTTAAAAGTGCCTGATTGATCAGGATTATTTTCAGTTGCTACAAACCTATCGTTTAAATTATAAGAAGTTTGATTAAAGTTAAAACCTATAGAAAGTGTCGTTTTCTCAATAAACTCATAATTGGTCTCGACAAAAAAGTTATAATAGGTTCTTTTTTCTTTAAAGTTAGATAGTTGTTTACCTTCAACACTTCCTGTGCCTATTGGGAAATCAGGATATAAGTTTTCAAAAGTTTTAGATTTATGTCTGTCTCTAAAAAACTCACCACCAAGTGTCCAGTTCAAATTTTTATTAAACAATTTGGAGTTTCCTATTAACCGGCTACGTATTCCGGTAGCAAAAGTGTTTTCGTCTAAAATATTAAAAGGTCTGGGCTCGTAGGCATTTCTAAAAGATGTAAAAACGCTTGTAATATGTTTAATTTTACTATTGTATTGATGACTCCAGGATAAACCAAAAATGCCTCTTTGAGAATCTTCAAATCCTTGTGATTGTCCCCAAGTAAATGCAGCATCCGTGGGATTGTTTATAAATGTTTCTTCGTTAAGAGAACTTGGTATAAAGGCTTTTAAATCTACATAACTTGCTAAGAATGACAGCTCATTTTTTTCTCCAAGAAAATGATTAGAATTAAAAGTAATTGTTTGTCTTTTATAATCATTATTATCTCTGTAACCATCACTATGTGTATTACTGTAAACGGTTTTAAAGCTATTTTTTGAAGTGCCATGGTTGATGTTGACTATGCCTTTTAATAATCCAAAAGATCCAATAGATACTTCGCTACTTATATTTGTTTGGTTTAAATAAGAACTTTGAGGTGTTAGAAGAATAGTTCCGCCTAAACCAGCTCCAAAGATACTTGAAGTAGCACCTTTAATGATTTCAAATCGAGATATGGAAGTGAGTTCAAAATCTTCTATTGTAGTTTCTCCATTACCTGTTGTAAGCGGTATATCTTGAAAGTAAGCACGAATATTGGCTGTGCCAAATAAGTTTCTTGCACCAATTCCTCTAATAGTAATTCTGTTGGTATTTAAAGCACCACTTTGCATGTGTACCCCTGGAACTCGATTTAAAAGAGGAGCAATATTAAAATTATTACTACGCTCAATTTCTTTTGCAGAAAGAATGCTAATAGTTGTGACTGAGTTTTTAAGTTTTTGCGGTATATGACTTGCATTTACTACAACTTCATTTAATTCTGATGGTTTTATATGCAACTGAATTATGAAATATTTTGAATCATTAATTTCAATTATTTTTTCATGATAACCAGTTTTATTTAGTTTATAGATTCCAGAATTAATTTCAAAAGTTCCATTTATATCAGTAGTTACTGATGTGTTACTTTGTGTATTAATGAGAGTCACACCAGATAAAGGTATTTTATTTTCACTATCAATGATTTTACCTTTAATTGTTTGTTGTGCATCTATAGAGTTAGATATGATTATTATACTAAAAAGCAATAAGTTTTTTATAAAGATTTGAAACTTCATAGATGTCATAATTTATGATAAGCTGTAAAATTAAGAGTAATATTGATTTTTTGATTATTTTTTTTCAAAACAATTTGTTAATTTTCGAATATTATTTATAAGAATATTGACTAAATATTTTAAGTAAAAGTATACTTAATTATATTAAAAAAATATATATTTGCAGCCCTGTTTTAATTGATGAAATATTTTAGACAATATTAATAATTTCATTCATTATTAAAATTCGGGGTGTATCACGCCAAAAGCGTGACAGGTCTCAAAAAGGGTTATCACGCATGGCGTGATTATCGCGCCGCGTTTGGG
>JAGLKH010000437.1 GCA_023141985.1 Flavobacteriaceae bacterium
TAGCCTTGTAATGCGTTCTTCTTTTGTCTCTCCTTGTTTTTGATATTTTTCTTTTAGGATGTGCCATTTTATATGTTATTTATCCGTTAATAGTTTCTTTAATGTATTCCAACGAGGGTCAATTTCCTTGTCTTCATTTATATTTTCTAACCCTGTTTTAGGGCTTAACTCTTCTAATTTATCAAGTATTTCTGAATTTAATGTTCCGTCTTTTATGCCTGGATGAATTCTTCTTGCAGGCATTGAAAGTACGATTAATTCGTATATGTATTGTGCTATGTTAATTTCGTGTTCAGAATGAGGAATTATTAAAATTTCTTCATTGTCATCATTATATTCATTTCCAAAATTAACAACTAAATCAAAGCTATTATCAATTTCTTGATTATAAGGTTCATTAGTTAAATCGCAATATATATTTACAGTTCCAAAAGCTCTAAAATGAAATTCTAAAAATGTTGTCTTTTTATTTAACACAACAGTTGAATTAACATTTACATCATTAAACTCTTTATACTCAAAAAAATCAAAGAACTTTTTATCAATTTTATACTCAAAACAGTTCTCCCCAGACTTTAATCCTAAAAACTGAATTGAAAACTCTTTCAATGGCTTCATCATCACAATTATTTCGAGCGTGCAAATATATAAAATTTTATTTACCTTATTATGGTTATAACCATTTTTTTGCTTATCTCTTTTTTGTTTGTTTTACTAATGGATTTGCGCTTAATTGTTCGTGCATTCTTCTATTTTTAAAAATCTTAATCCCCGTAAACAGTGCTTCTTTAAATGAATTAATGTCTGCCTCCCCTTTTCCAGCAATTTCATATGCCGTCCCGTGATCTGGTGAAGTTCTAATTTTGTTTAATCCGGCAGTAAAATTTACGCCTTGCCCAAAGGACAGTGTCTTAAAAGGAATTAACCCCTGGTCGTGATATGCTGCAACTATAGCATCAAAATTTTTATAATTGTTTGATCCAAAAAAACTATCTGCTGAATAGGGGCCAAAAATCAATTTACCGCTTTTTCTAATTTTGATTAATGTTGGTTTTAAAATAGTGTCATCCTCTTTTCCTATCACCCCGTTATCTCCAGTATGAGGATTAATTCCTAAAACAGCTATTTTTGGTTTGCGAATACCAAAGTCTTTTATAAGCGTATTATATATAGTATCAATTTTAGACTCAATTAGTTCAGCCGATATATTAGAAGAAATGTCCTTTATTGGAACATGATCCGTAAGCAAACCTACTTTTAATGTGTCGGTAACCATAAACATTAAGCTATTTCCTTCTAATTCCTGGGCTAAATAATCTGTGTGACCCGGGAAATTAAATTTATCTGACTGAATATTACGTTTATTAATAGGTGCTGTAACTAATATATCTATTTTGGAGTTTTTTAAGGCTTTTGTTGCTGCTATTAAAGATTTTATAGCATATTCGCCAATTTTCGGGTCTTCGACTCCAAACTCAATTTTTACATCCTCAGTCCACACATTCATTATATTCACTTTACTTTGAAGTGCTTGATCAACATTATTTATAATATTAAAACTTATATTACTTTTAAAATGTCTTTTCAAAAAAGAAAAGGATTTTGCCGAAGCAAAAATTATTGGAGTACAAAAATCTAAAACCCTATGATCTTCAAAAAGTTTAATTATTATTTCTCCTCCAATTCCATTAAGATCTCCAATAGAAATACCAACTTTTATTTTTTCTTCTTGTCTCATTAAAAAATGATGCGTTTTGTTCGTAATTTTGATAATACAAATTTAATTAAATAAACAGACAATATTATGTTTACCGGAATAATTGAAAATTTAGGAACTGTAACAAATTTAAAGCGGGATTTGGACAATCTCATTATAACAATAAAAAGCGCAATAGCTTCTGAATTAAAAATAGACCAAAGTGTCTCCCATAACGGCGTTTGCTTAACTGTAACCAGCATAAAAGATGATGTCTATAAGGTAACTGCTATAAAAGAAACTTTAAATAAATCGAATCTTGATAGCCTTAAAATAAATGATCTTATAAATTTAGAAAGAGCTTTAAAACTTGGCGACAGGCTTGATGGTCATATAGTTCAAGGCCATGTTGATCAAACAGCTGTTTGTGTTGATATTAATGAAAATAACGGTAGCTGGTTATACACTTTTAGATATGATCCAAATATTGGAAATATTACTATTGAAAAAGGTTCAATTACCGTAAATGGGGTTAGCTTAACTGTAGTTAATTCTAAAGAAGACACTTTTGATGTGGCGATAATACCATTTACTTACGAGCACACTAATTTTAAATCTTTCAAAATTGGATCGATTGTAAATGTAGAGTTTGATGTTATTGGGAAGTATATTGCAAAATTAAATGAATTAAAAGTATAGGGTTAACTTATTTTATGTGTTCTAATCTTTTTTTAATCCCATACAAAACACCTAACGCCAACACTAAAAGCACTGCCCCATCTACCGACAAACCGGGTGGAGGTGGTGGCAATGGCGGCGGCGGCGTATCTTGAGCTGCGCATACAAAACTTATTAATACAAATAAGATTGAGGCAAATTTTCTTTTATTTTGTATTATCATTTTGCGTAAAAGTATTAAAAAAAGCGAATTATAAAAAATAAAGACACAAAAAAAATCTTTAAAATACAAATTTCATCGACGAACTGCGCTTAATTAGAGTCAATTATTGGAGAAAG
>JAGLKH010000438.1 GCA_023141985.1 Flavobacteriaceae bacterium
TGTAGCATCCATTGACAATAATTCCAGGCTTCTTTTTTCATAACCTATAAAAACTTGTTCTAAAATTCTTGCATACAATAAACTAACAGTTATATCTAACTTACATAAATCCATCATTTTTTTATAATCGAATTCATAAACCTTGCAATCGGTAATTGTTTCATAAGTTAGTTTAGATGGTTCCTTATTAATCAAAGCCGTAAAAGATGCAACAAAACTAATAGGAGAAAAAATATTTTTTGTAACTACTTTACCAGATTCTGAATCTAAAAGGGCACGCATTAATCCTGAAACTAAAAAATAATATTTAGTAGGTGTTTCTCCAGTTCTGGTTATTACTGTATTAGCCTTAATTCTTTTAAACTTAGCCAAACTATCCAGCTTATTAAAAGTTTCTTCAGATAATTTTACAAAAGAATTTAAAAAAATAAAATTTGGATTCATTGTATACCTTTAGCTTTTTTGAAGTTAAAAACTATAATTTTGACAATATAAGTTAATTTCAGAAAAGTTAAAACTATAAATTTTATAATTTTATCATACTAATTAAATACAATATTCTAATTTGCACCCATGTCCATTTTAATTACTAACATAAAAGAATTATTACAAATAAGAGACACAACAATTTCCAAGGTTTCCGGTACGGAAATGAAACATCTTCCAACGATTAAAAATGCCTATATTTTAATTGAAGGTAATATTATTGTTGACTTTGGCAGTATGAATGATTGCAAAGACATTACAGCCAAACAAACTATTGATGCTACTGGAAAGCTTGTTTTGCCAACGTGGTGCGATTCTCATACACATATTGTTTATGCCGGGAACCGTGAACAGGAATTTGTAGATAGAATTAATGGTTTGAGTTATGAGGAGATTGCTACTCGTGGAGGTGGCATCTTAAATTCGGCAAAAACACTTCAAGGCACAAGTGAAGATGATCTTTACAATCAATCTATAAAGCGTGTTAAAGAAGTCATGCAATTAGGTACAGGAGCGATAGAAATTAAATCTGGTTATGGACTAAACGTTGAATCAGAGCTTAAAATGCTTCGTGTTATTAAACGCATTAAACAAAATTTTCCTGTCGAAGTAAAAGCAACATTTCTTGGTGCTCATGCTTTACCCGGTAAATTTCAAAATAATAAGGATGGATATCTTAATCTTATTATAAACGAAATGCTTCCTAAAATAGCAGATGAAAAACTCGCTGATTATATTGACGTGTTTTGTGAGAAGGGTTATTTTTCATTAGTAGATACTGATAAAATTCTTACAGCCGGTACATCTTATGGGTTAATCCCTAAAATTCATGTCAATCAATTTAATGCATTTGGTGGTGTTGGTATGGGAGTAAAACATAATGCTCTTTCTGTAGATCATTTAGAAGAACTTAATCAAACAGATATTGAAGTCATAAAAAACAGCAACACAATGCCTGTTGCACTTCCCTCCTGCTCATATTTTTTAAGCATTCCTTATACACCAGCTCGACAACTTATTGACGCTGGTTTGCCTTTAGCATTGGCTACAGATTACAATCCGGGTTCCTCACCAAGTGGAAACATGAATTTTGTTGTGAGTACAGCATGTATTAAAATGAAAATGACACCAGAAGAAACTATAAATGCAGCAACAATTAATGGTGCTTATGCCATGGGAATTAGCAATGAATATGGTAGTATCACAAAAGGGAAAAAAGCGAATCTCATTATAACTAAAGAAGTGCCTAGCTATAATTATTTACCTTACGCTTTTGGAGATAACCATATTGATAGGGTTATTATTAACGGAGAAATTATATAAAAAAAGCCTCAAGATAAA
>JAGLKH010000439.1 GCA_023141985.1 Flavobacteriaceae bacterium
TATCTTGACATTTATTGGTTAATAATTTTATAATAAATTTCTAGGATCCGTTACTACTCCGGTAATTGCTGCTGCTGCTGCCACAAGTGGACTCGCTAACAGCGTTCTTGATCCGGGGCCTTGTCTACCTTCAAAATTTCTGTTAGACGTACTAACTGCATATTTTCCGGCAGGAATTTTATCGTCATTCATAGCTAAACAAGCCGAACATCCTGGTTGTCTCAACGTAAATCCAGCTTCCGTTAAAATATCAAGAATACCTTCTTCTTTAATTTGTGCTTCCACAATATGAGAACCTGGAACTAACCAAGCGGTAACATCTTTTGTTTTTTTCTTACCTTCTATAATCGATGCAAATGCACGAAAATCTTCTATTCTACCATTGGTACAACTGCCCACAAAAACAAAGTCTACCTTTTTACCAATCATTTGCTCTCCTTCATGATAATCCATATAATCTAATGATTTTATAAACGATGCCTTCTCCCCTTCAAGTGTGTCAGACATAGGAATACTTTGTGATATCCCCATACCCATTCCTGGATTTGTTCCATAAGTAATCATTGGTTCAATATCACTAGCCTCAAATGTTAATTCCTTATCAAATTTAGCATCAACGTCTGTTTTTAATGTTTTCCAATACGAAAGTGCAGCAGTCCATTCTTCTCCTTTTGGAGCAAAAAGACGTCCATTAACATATTCAAATGTCTTGTCATCCGGAGCAATTATACCACCCCGAGCTCCCATTTCTATACTTAAATTACAAACCGTCATACGCCCTTCCATAGTCATATTTTCAAATACATCTCCTGCATATTCAACAAAATAACCAGTTGCGCCGGAAGTTGTTAATTTAGAAATAATGTATAATGCTACATCTTTAGGCGTAACAGCTTTACCTAATTGACCATTTACATTAATCCGCATTTTTTTAGGTTTTGGCTGCATAATACATTGTGTAGACAATACCATCTCTACCTCCGATGTACCTATTCCAAAAGCTATAGCACCAAAAGCACCATGTGTTGATGTATGGGAATCCCCACAAACTATAGTAGCACCGGGAAGCGTAATACCATTTTCCGGTCCTACAACATGTACAATACCATTTTTTTTATGTCCCAATCCCCAATGACTAATACCATGCTCTTTAGAATTTTCTTCCAAGGTCTTTAATTGACTCGCTGATAATGGATCTTCAACAGGTAAGTGTTGGTTTATTGTTGGTGTATTATGATCGGCTACCGCAAAAGTACGCTCTGGATATAATACATTTAACCCCCTGTTTTTTAATCCAACAAAAGCAACAGGACTCGTAACTTCGTGAATTAAATGACGGTCAATAAAAAATATATCCGGACCGCCTTCTATCTTTTTTACTACATGTGAATCCCATACTTTATCAAACAATGTTTTACTCATAAATAATCTAATTTTCAAATCTGTTGTATATTAAACAACATCCTAAATTGGTAAGTTGGCAAATTTATTAAAACTGCCTTTTAAGAATTAAAATAGATAAACTTTAATACGATATTCAACATTTTATATATTAATAATTGTAGTCATTAAAATCGGTTTAACTATAATGAAATAAGAGGGTTGCTGAATTTTAATGATGATAGTTTTTACGAAAGTCAAGTGATTTAATAATCATAGCTTATGGAATTTAAATTGAATCATTTTTGTTTTGCAGTATTGTTTACTAACGAATTTGATTAATTTTTTTTGCTAAACTATTTTATTCTATTTTTTACAAATTCTATGCTGGTTTTTCCATGGGGCGTAGGATTTCCATCTTGATCAAGATTAACCATTACGATATTAGAAATGGTAATGATGGTTTCACGAGTCATCTTATTTCTCACTTCACAGCTTAAGGTTAGAGAGGCTTTACCAAACTTTGTGACTTCAATACCAATCTCAATAATGTCTCCTTCTCTTGCAGATGCTATAAAATCTATTTCACTTATAAACTTGGTAACTACTTTCTGATTTTCTAATTGAATAATAGTATATAACGCGGCTTCTTCGTCAATCCATTCTAAAAGCCTTCCCCCAAATAAGGTGCCATTAGGGTTTAGATCTTCAGGTTTTACCCATTTTCGTGTGTGAAATTTCATGTTATTTTTATTGATCGACATTATATGGTTTTATTTATATATTCTATGATTTCATTTTCTAATGCAACCGTTTTATCAAAAACAGCTTTTGCACGACTTAAAATGTCATCAGCAAAAGTTCTGTCTTTGATGTCTTTAGCATTAATGCGAACATTAAAATATGCACCATAAACTGCTGTTCGTGCACACAATGCTCCTACTCCTGCATCAGACAAAGAATTTTTTATACCATTTTCTACCATGGCTAGCATTACTTCCATCGATTGATACGCTGTTTCCATAACCTGAAAAGGGACTTCGGTAGCATATTTTGTAGCTTCTTCAATAGCTTCGGCTCTTGCCTGCTTTTCTATATCGTTAGATTTAGGCATTCTAAATCCATCAATAATTTTATTGAAAGCGTTTGTATCTTCATCTACCAAAACCAATAATTTATTTTTATAGGTTTGTCCTTTTTCTGCCCATTGTGAGAATTCTTCCCAACGATCATCCCAACCCGCTTTATGAGCAGATAAATTGGCAACCATTGTTCCTAATGAAACTCCCAAAACACCAACATAAGCAGAAATGGAACCGCCTCCGGGAGCCACTGATTCTCCAGCAGTCTCTTCGGCAAAATCGACCAATGTTAAATCAATTAACTGTTTGCTGTTATCTTTTAAAACATACTCTATTATTTTTTCATTCGGATTGAAAGGTTTTAAATCGTCTAAACCTAAAGACTTAACGGCAATTTTAATTTTCTCAGCTTCAGAAATACCAAGAGAACGATGTTGTTTCTTTAAAAAATAATCGCCTGCATCAAGCATAGCCTTAAGCGGAATTAATCCGATAAGTTCTGATCCTGTGACTCTTAAGCCTCGTTCATTTGCCGATTTACAAGTTTCATCAAAGGCAATATGCATTGGTGTGATGCTTATGTTTGTTAAGTTGTACGAAATTTGTGCAATGCCATATTCTTCAATATACCAACCAATTCCTTTTACAGCTTTTAGTTTTCCCGGAATTCTAACAGGTTCACCAGTTGCATCCAAAACTTTTTTTCCTGTAATTGGATTTCCTTCACGCTTTACACGTCCCCCTTCACGAATATCAAATGCAATGGCATTTGCTCTACGGGTTGACGTGGTATTCAAATTAACATTATAAGCCACTAAAAAATCACGTGCAGAAATTGCTGTGACTCCGGTTTTTGAAACTTTATCGTTAAATTCGGCAGGGCCAAAATCTGGTTTCCAATCCGGGTCTGATAATTTTTTCTTTAAACCCTCGTACTCACCTGATCTACAATTAGCCAAATTTATACGTTTCTCTTCTTGTGCAGCATTTTCATATAGATACACAGGAATTCCAAGCTCTTCTCCTACTCTTTTCCCAAGGGCTTTTGCATATTGAACAGTTTCTTCTAAAGTAATTCCGGAAATAGGCACCAATGGACACACATCTGTAGCACCAAAACGTGGATGTTCTCCAGTATGCTTACTCATATCGATAAGTTCTGATGCTTTTTTAATGAGTAAAAATGCCGCTTCAATAACCGGTGTTGGCTCACCAACAAAAGTAATAACTGTTCTGTTTGTTGCATTTCCCGGGTCAATATCTAATAATTTTACCCCTTCAATAGTTTCAACAATATTAGCTATTTCATTAATTTTATTAATATCCCGACCCTCACTAATATTAGGTACACATTCAATGAGTTGTTTTTGCATTTTTTATTATCGTTTAATTTTAATCAAAGATACGTATTCAAATTGTTGAAGCTTATATTGTTCAAAAATAAATTGCTTGATTTAATGTTAATGTTAATAAAAATCAATCCTGAGTAGTAACATTTTCGTAATTTGTTAGACAAACAAAAAAAGATTAAAACATATACAAATATTATGAAAACATTAAAATTACTATTGGTGGCACTTATCGTTGGTTTCACTACTCAAATCAATGCACAAACAGCCGAAGAAATTATCAATACCTACTTTGAAAACATTGGAGGTTTAGAAACTTTAAAAAAAGTAGAGGGCATTAAAATGACTGCAAAGGTCAATAATGGTGGCATGGAAATTCCAATTGAAATTATCCAATTAAAAAGTGGAAAGCAAATGACTGTTATTAATTTTCAAGGTAAAGAAATTAAGCAGGGTGTTTTTAATGGAGAAACATTGTGGAGTACTAATTTTATGACTCAAAAAGCTGAGAAAAGTGATGCAGAAACAACGGCTAATATGAAGCTAAATGCAAACGATTTTCTTGATCCTTTTATAGATTATAAAGAAAAAGGATATACTATAGAATTATTAGGCAATGAAACTATTGATGGTGCAGAAACTTTCAAAATTAAATTAACAAAGGAGCCTATTACTGTTGATGGCATAGAAGAAGCAGATGTTAATTTCTTCTTTTTTGATGTTGATAATTTCGTCCCTATTGCTATGCAAAGTGAAATTAAATCTGGTCAGGGTAAAGGGATGACTTTAGAAATTACTATGAGTGATTACCAGGAAGTAGATGGCATCTATTTACCATTTTCCATGACCCAAGGCATTAAAGGACAGCCTGGAGCACCACTTACAATATCTACTATAGAGATTAATCCTGTAGTAGATGATAAAGTTTTTGAATTTCCGGAAGAAGTCGAAACAGAAATTACAGACGATAATAAAAATTAATATTTTTTAAATCCTCAATATTTAGATATTGAGGATTTTTTTTAATAATCAACTAAATTCCAAGAAAGATGAAAAATTTATTGTTCACAATCTTAATGAGTATCAGTATAATTCCTTTATATACAGGTGCACAAACTACGAGCCTAAATGCAAAAAATTTATTTGGGGATCTTAGAGCTCGTCACATAGGCCCTGCGTTAATGAGTGGTAGAATTAACGATATGGAAACTCACCCCACAAATCCCAGAATTATTTATGCCGGAACTGCCGGTGGTGGTGTGTGGAAATCTAACAATGCCGGAACAACCTTCAACCCTATATTCGATGATTATTGCCAATCGATAGGTGCTGTAGCTGTAGACCCAAACGATCCGGACAATGTTATTTATGTGGGTACAGGAGAAACCTGGACACGTAATAGCGTCTCTATAGGTGATGGTCTTTATAAATCTACCGATGGAGGAACAACATGGAATAAATTAGGTTTCGATACTTCCGAACGTATTGCTAATATAGTAATCAACCCAAATAATTCAAACGAAATATATGTAGCTGTTTTAGGTGCACTTTGGTCAGATAGTGAAGACAGAGGTGTTTATAAATCTTCAGATGCCGGAGCAACCTGGAATAAGATTTTATATGTTGATCAAAGAACCGGTTGTGCAGATTTTACTATGGATCCGAATAATCCTAATACATTATATGCATCGATGTGGGAATTTAGAAGAACAGGCTGGTCTTTTGAATCCGGAGG
>JAGLKH010000044.1 GCA_023141985.1 Flavobacteriaceae bacterium
TTTGATACCACTTGAGACAATTGTACTCTAAAGATTTTTTCATTCTCTTTTTCAGCACCAAGAATAGATACGTTTTGGTAGAACGAATTAAAGTCTTTTACCAAATCGTAAGTATAGTTAGCGATTAATGCCGGACTATGATTATGTGCTGCATTTTGAATTACTTCCGGAAATAACTGCAATTGCTTGATGAGCTCTTTTTCCTTTTTATGAAGTGCAATAACTTCAACCTCTATTGCTGTATCAAAATTGGCTTTACGTAATATGGCCTGAATTCTTGCGTAGGTATATTGAATAAATGGGCCAGTATTGCCGTGAAAATCTACAGATGCTGCAGGGTCGAATAATATGCGTCGCTTAGGATCCACTTTTAAAATAAAATATTTTAAAGCGCCTAAACCAATAGTATTATAAATGGTTTGCTTTTCAATTTCACCATAATCATCTAATTTTCCAAGCTCTTGTGAAATTTCTTTTGCAGTTGTTGTCATTTCAATAATTAAATCGTCGGCATCAACCACAGTTCCTTCTCTACTCTTCATTTTACCGCTTGGCAGATCTACCATACCGTAACTTAAATGAAATAAGTTTTTTGCCCAATCGAAGCCCAATTTTTTAAGTATTAAAAACAAGGCCTTAAAATGATAATCCTGTTCGTTACCAACAGTATATACCATCCCTCCAACATCAGGATAATCCTTAATACGTTGTATGGCTGTGCCTATATCCTGTGTTATGTATACTGCGGTTCCATCAGCGCGTAAAACGATTTTTTCGTCCAGTCCGTCTTTGGTTAAATCGCACCAAACTGATCCATCACCCTTCTTAAAAAAAACACCACTTTTTAAGCCTTGAGTTACAAATTCTTTTCCGAGAAGATATGTATCGCTTTCATAATAATAGCAATCAAAATCTACTCCTAAATTCTTATAAGTGATATCAAAGCCATCATAAACCCATTGGTTCATTGTTTTCCAAAGAGCCACCACTTCTTTATCTCCAGCTTCCCATTTAAAGAGCATGTCTTGGGCTTCAGCTAAAAGCTTTGTTTCTTTTTTTAGGATACTAATTATCTCTTTTACTAGCTTTTCAACATCACTAATCTTAACTAATTCAAATATATTTTTCTTTCCTTTCTCAATAATTCCTTCATACTCATCTGACTTTTCTTTTAGCTCACTAATCTTTTCTCCAATCTTATCTTCCAATTGATTATTATCTAAATAATCTCCACTTAACGCTTTTTCAAAAATATTTTTTACTTCTTCATTATTTTCTGATTCAAACTTTACATAGTAATTCCCAACTAATTTATCACCTTTCAACCCTGAACTCTCCGGAGTTTCACCATGTCCGAATTTTTTATAAGCCAACATACTTTTACAAATATGAATACCCCTGTCGTTTATAATTTGTGTTTTATAAACCTTTTTTCCTGATGCTTTTAAAATTTCTGACACACTATAACCTAAAAGGTTGTTTCTTATATGTCCTAAATGTAATGGTTTATTGGTGTTAGGTGAAGAATACTCTACCATAACTGCCTTTTCGTTTGGTTGTAGCTTTACATAACCGAAGGTTTTTTCATCTTTTATAGTATTAAAAAAATTCAAATAAAAGGCATCAGCAATAACTATATTCAAGAATCCTTTAACCACATTAAAGCCTTTAACCTCATCTACATTATCAACTAAATAATTACCTAAAGTTTCACCAAGCTGTACAGGATTTGTTTTAACGACTTTAAGCATTGGAAAAGTAACCACAGTAATATCGCCTTCAAAATCTTTACGCGTTGCTTGAAATTCTACAGTTTCTAACTCCGATTTATAAAAAGATTTTATTGCCTGTTTTATGTGATTTGTTAAGGTCGCTTGAATAGCCATTGTTATCTAAAAATTAAGATGCAAAGATAAAACTTTTCTTATAGTATTTAGAGTTGTAGGATTTAGATTTGTTATCAAATATTATTTATAGTTTTAAATATTAAAGAAATACTTATAAACAAACTTAAGAATTAGGCCAAAACACCAATAAAACACTTAACATGCTAATTATAAGTATGTTAATAATAATATGCATTTCATCGATAAAAGTACAGTTTTTCTATTATTTTTACCTTTCATCGATATATGAAATTTAGTAAATTCCATTCATCTGATTTATTTGCATTAAAACGCTGAAATTATGGATTTAAATCGTTTTTAATAATTTTGTAAATGAATAAGCTATTAATCAAATCCTCCCATTTGATGACATTTACTTATTGTTATAAAGCAATTTTATTGCTTTATAGTATGTGCTTAATTTTCCTCTCCCTCAAGGCAAGTTTAGGTAATACTTTTAATGTTGTACCTAAAACCACTTGTAGTTCATGAAACAGTTAATTACTTTAACTGCTATTTTATTAACTTTTTTCTCTAGTTTTTCGCAAACTCATGAGCAGGATAGCCTTACCATACAATTAGCTTATCAAAAACAAGATTCTGCGAAGGTTGACACCTCAATACACCTCATTAAATCCCTTTATACAACAAACGATTTTAAGACGGCGCTCTTGCATATTGATCAAAGCGAAAAATTAGCTGCCACACTTCAATACCATAAAGGAACAGCAGAAATAAAATATTATAAAGCACTTATTTACACGCAAAAGGATGATTACTATAATGCTTTAGATAATTATAACAAATCGTATAACCTATTTGTACAATTAAATGATTCTTTAGGAATAGCTAAGGTTAATAACAGTATAGGGCTTATTGAAATAAAACGTGGTAACTACAGAAAAGGGCTTAGATATTCTTTATCTGCAATAGATATTTTTGAACGAAAAAACTTAAAGAGCGAATTAAGTATTGCATTTAATAATTTATCTGAAGCTTACTATAACACCAACCAATTTGATAAAGCATTAGAATATAATAACAAAGCTTTAACAGTAAGAGAACAAATTAAAGATACTTCCGGAATTATTATTTCTACAAGAAATATTGCGCAACTGTATTCTATACGTAAAGAATATAGAAAAGCTATCGAGTATTACGAAAAAACACTAAACTATCTTGATCCCAAAAAAGACAGGGAGATTAGAGGCGAAATTTTACCAATAATTGGTGAGGAATATTTGCAGTTTAACGATTATAAAAAAGCGACAACATATTTGTTACAAGCATTAAGACTAAACAAAAATTTAAAAAACAAAAATGGAATCTTAAAAACTTATAATGGTTTGGCTAATCTTAACTTGAAACTTAAAAAAATCAGACTTGCAGAAAATCAATTAGATGAAGCCTATGCACTAACGAAACAAGTAGATAATGATGTTGAATTGTTAGAAAATTATAGATTAAGAATAGAATTAAACACCCTAAAAAGAAATTATAAGAATGCGTTTTATTGGCAAGAAAAATATCATGAATTAAAAGATAAAATTGAAAAATCTAAAGTTGTTCCTATTATTTTTGAAGAGCCTTCAGAGGTTATTGATTCTATAATCGATAATGAATTAACAAAACAAAATGTTGATGTTAACGGTAGAGCAGAAACAAAAACATTAAAACTTTATATATACATCCTTATTATTCTCTTAATTATTTTAAGTATTGTATTAATCAGTTTTCTGTTTCTTAAAAAAGGGAGAAACACATCTGCATCTGTACTCGAAGAAAAAAGTAAAACCCTTTACATTGAAAATAAATCTCTTTTAGAGAAAAATAAAGAATTAGAAGAAAGCAATCAAGTTAAGGATAGGTTGTTTTCAATTGTTTCTCACGATCTAAAAGATTCTATTACCTCGGTAAAAGCATTTTTAGATTTATTAAAAGAAGGCAGTATATCCAAAGAAGAGTTTGACAATTTAATTCCGGAATTAAGTGAAAATGCTAATAATGCAGCAGCATTATTGATAAACCTACTCAATTGGTCTAAGTCTCAAATGCAAAATTTAAAACCGAAACCAGAACAATTTAATATTCAAGAGGTCTTCAAAGAAAAAATGAGTCTCATTGAGAAAAAAGTAAATGAAAAACGAATTGTTCTTTTAGACGAATCTACCAGGGATTTTGTATATGCAGATAGAAGTATGATAGAAATTGTTATTCAAAACTTGCTTGCTAATGCTGTTAAATTCTCCAAAATAGGTGATGTTATTACTGTTTCTAACAGAGAACGTAATAATAAAATACTAATTTGTATTGAAGATACCGGGGTTGGTATTTCTGAAGAAAATCAGAAAAAATTGTTTAAAAGCATTGGCTTAACAACCAGGGGCACAAACGAAGAAAAAGGTACAGGTTTGGGGCTTTCTATTTGCAAGGAACTTGTAGAACTTAATCATGGACGTATTTGGGTAGAAAGCGAACCTAATTTAGGAAGCAAATTTTTTGTTGAATTGCCAAAAGTAAAACCAGTGTCGTAATAGTTATTTTGTTTACTTAGCTCTACAATTTCAATCTCATTTTTTTTTGAATTTCATGTGTCTGAAATATTTATTAAATCTGTCACATAGAACTCGCCATTAATTATTCCATTAGATGAGAGCCTTTTATTATGCTCGTTTTATAAAAAATTAAAAAAATGAATAAAGATCAATTCGCTTTAGGTAAAAACACTTCTGCCATCATGCAACGAGCACTTCCGCCTCCACAAGCTTCAATAGTATCTAAGGAACTATACAAGATAACTCCATGTCGCTCTAAAATAGTTATTTGAGCTTTGTTTAAAGAATTGTAAGCGACTTGGCTCATTACAATATAAGATATATTGTCTTTACCTTTAACTTGTAACATATTACCTGCAAAGGTATTTACCTGGCTTTGTGTAATATCGATAATTTCTTTACCATCTTCTTTTAAATGTTTTATAACATTTTTGCGTTCTTTTTTATTGTCAATGCAAGCTAAACATATAACAGCAAAATTTTCTCCCAAACACATCATTACATTGGTATGATAAATAGCTTTACGCTTAGCATTTACAGTTTGATTAGCTAAAAAAACTATTGGAGTATATTCAAAATCTTCACAAAATTCTATAAACAAACCCTCATCTGAACGAGGAGATAAAGCACAATACGCTTTACGATTTGCACGATCTAATAATACGCTTCCTGTACCTTCAAGAAAAATATTTTCTACTTCGGCACTCGTGTAATCTACAATGTTTTTAATTTGAAAGCCTTTTTTTTCTAATCCCAAAAGAACTATTTCCCGTCGTTCTAATCGTCTATTTTCAGCAAACATTGGATACAATCCAACTGTTCCATTTTCATGAAATGAAATCCAATTATTTGGAAAATGTGAATCTGGTGTATCCAAGTCATCGTTACCTATATGTACAATAACATTTATTCCAACACCTCTTAACTTTTCAACAAATGCATCAAACTCATGCTGTGCTTTTAACTGTAATTCCTCTTGTGAAATATTTAATATTTCCTTTTGATAGTAATTATTTGCAACAGTTTGTTCATTCATCCTAAAATTTATAGGACGAATCATCAAAATAGTATTAGTTGTTTGCTGCATTCAAAAGCAATATAATAAATAAAATTAGAATATTTAAAGCTAAAAACGAATTGAATTTGTAAGTTAAAACCTTTAACTTAGCTAAATTACTATGACTTTGAGATTTATAAGGTTATAACTATTTCCTTAAAACAAAGTTTCTTTACCTTTTTATTCATTATGAAAATGAATCTAAAAACAATTATAGCTGAACTTAATAGGCGTAATGTCTTTAAAGCTGGTTTGGCTTATTTGGTTATTGCTTGGATGATAATTCAGGTTGCTGCAATCATACTTCCTTCTTTTAACGCTCCAGTATATTTTATGAAATCACTTATAGTTGTTTTACTAATTGGTTTCCCAATATGGATTGCTTTCTCTTGGATTTATGATATTACATCTGAAGGGATAAAACGAACATCTCATACTGACAAGTTAATTCAAACTGAAGATAATATTGAAATAAGTCAGCGACTCAATAAAGTAATTATAGTTGCATTATCTATTGCTGTAATTCTTCTTTTGTTCAATCAGTTTGGAAACCAACCATTAATTGAAAAGGGGAAATTACTGGTTAATAATAGTATTCCAAATGTTATTGCTGTACTCCCATTTTTAAATAACAAACCAGATCCTGAAAATGATTACTTTGGTTTTGCAATTGCAGATCAAATTATTGGAGAATTGAGCTATCTTAATAATATTACGGTTCGTCCTTCTAGTTCAATTCGTAAATATGATAATAAAGTAATTGATCCAATGGCAGTAAAGAGTGATCTCAATGTTGATTATATATTAACCGGCAGCTATCTAAAAGAATCGAATAAGGTTAGACTTAATGTTGAGCTGGTTGAATTAGAAACAGACTCAATGATTTGGCGTAGTAATCTAATTGAAGTTGATTTTAATAATACTTTTGAACTTCAGGATATCGTAGCCGAAAAGGTTGTATATGGGATGAATATCCAGTTTTCAGAAAAAGAGATAAAGCGAATAGGAAAAGACATTCCCCAAGATCCACTTGCATACGAGTACTATCTACGAAGCATATCATATCCATTGACTATCGAAGGTGATAAATTATCCATCGCAATGCTAAACAAAGCAATAGTATTAGACTCCGTTTATGCTCCTGCTTACGGCGAACTTGGATTTCGAACCCAACATATTACCCAATTTGATATGCGAGATTCAGAAGACTTAAAAAATGCAGAAAAATATTATCTAAAAGCACTATCATTAAATCCTGAATTACTTAATACCTTAAATTATTTGTCAATGTTCTATACAGAAACATCTAGAACTGAAGAGGCTTTTAAATTAACAAAAAAGATGATAGAAATAAATCCTAATAATGCCTCAGCTCATTTTGCTCTTGGATATATTTATCGCTATACTGGCATTTTGGATAAATCTATTGAAGAAATGCTAAGTGCTATTGCCATTGACCCTAAGAATTCAAAATTTTGTCGCTTGGGAATAACGTACATAAATGTTTACGAATATGACAAGGCATTTGATGCTTTTAGCCTTTGTAAAGAAAATGGGTATACGATTATTTGGCAAGGCATAACATTATGGCGACAAGGTAAATTAAAGCAAGCTATGGACTATTTTGAACGCGTTATTGAAATGGACACAGCACCTTATTTAAAATCTTATGCTATTGCCGCTAGAGCAGCCTTACAAGGCAATATTGAAGATGGATTAATTGCATGTAAAACCTTAGAAGATGCCAATACAGCTGATGGTGAAGCTTGGTACTATTTGGCAACTACTTATGCCAAACTTGAAGATAGTGAAAGTTGTATTAGATGCATAGGGATTGCTGTTGATAACGGTTATTATAATTACCCTTTTATGATTACTGATCCTTTTTTGGATTTGGTTAGAGATGATCCAAGATTAAATCAAATTCTAGAACAAGCCAAGCAACGTCATATATATTTTAAAACACATTTTTTTAGTAATTAATCTACCTAAATATGAATAATTTTGTAATCATTCTAAATAAGATTAAAGATTATGAAATACTATAAACAACCTAAAGTGGCTAAAATTTTAAGAAACATTGCAAGATATACTCTCCTTTTCTTGATAAGTATTACATTCATTTTTGCTTTACTATCCGGCTCAAAAGATTATGGAGAAGGCTTTACCGGTATTTTAAAAAACAGACCTAATACTTTACCATGGTTATTGCTTTTTTTATTACTATTTATTGCCTGGAAACGTAAATTGTTAGGCGGGATTATTGTTACATTATTTGGACTATACTTAATGTATTTCTTTTATTCTCCTCAACATTTCTATTTGAGTTCTTTTATTTTAACATTGATAATTACATTGTTAGGATTCTTCTTTATTTTAAGTTGGTATTTAAGGAAAAATAAATAACTTAAATTGTGAGTGGGTTGAAAGATAATTGATATATATATTTGAATAAATTAATTAGTTTTAATTTCAAGTTAAATTGAATTGATAACAGTATAGTTATGAGTAAAGTAAAATGGGTTCTTCCAATAATTGTCATTTCTCAATTTTGTTGTACCTCTTTATGGTTTGCCGGTAACGGTGTTATGAATGATTTGGTAAATACATTTCATCTCAATGCAACTGCTTTAGGTTATTTAACATCAGCCGTACAATTTGGGTTTATAACAGGAACTTTAATTTTTGCCCTTTTAACGATTGCTGATCGTTTTTCACCATCTAAAGTTTTCTTTTTTTGTGCATTGATTGGTGGAGCTTTTAATTTGGGAACCATCTTGGATAACAATACGCTGTCCAGTTTATTATCTTTTAGGTTTCTTACAGGTTTTTTCCTGGCTGGAATTTATCCGGTTGGCATGAAAATAGCAGCAGATTATTTTCAAGAAGGGCTAGGGAAATCGTTAGGTTTTTTAGTTGGCGCATTGGTTATCGGAACTGCATTTCCGCATTTATTAAAAGGATTTACTTCTGCATTTCCTTGGCGATTAGTTATAATAATCACTTCGTCAATTGCTTGTTTTGGTGGTATCATTATGCTTCTATTTGTTCCAAATGGCCCATTTAGAAAACAAAGTCAGAAACTCGATTTTAAAGCATGGTTAACAGTTTTTAAGAATAAAGAGTTTCGTTCTGCAGCATTCGGATATTTTGGACATATGTGGGAACTCTACGCCTTTTGGGCTTTTGTTCCTGTAATTTTAGGAAATTATTTAATTACCCATCCCGAAGTTAACATAAGTATTCCGCTCTGGTCGTTTATTATTATTGGTGTAGGAGGAATATCTTGTGTTATTGGCGGTTATTTATCTAGCTCATATGGCACTAAGAAAGTTGCTTTTTCGGCATTACTCATGTCATGTGTATGTTGCCTTATTTCGCCATTAATTTTTGGGTTTGACTCTATTTTATTATTGCTGTTATTTCTAATTTTTTGGGGAATGGTTGTCATTGCAGACTCACCATTGTTTTCAACACTTGTTGCTCATAATGCCATACAAAAATTTAAGGGTACGGCCTTAACTATTGTAAATTGCATTGGTTTTGCTATTACAATTCTTAGCATTCAATTAATAAATTATCTTAGTGTAAATTGGAATCCTAATTATATATATATGATTTTAGCTATTGGTCCAATATTAGGACTGTTTGCCCTTTATGATAAAAAAGACTTAAAACTATGATTATAAAACCAACCTTAATTCTTGATGTAGAAAAATGCAAGACAAACATTGCAAAAATGTATGCTCGCGCACAAAAATATAATGTAACATTGCGACCACATTTTAAAACACATCAGTCTTTAGAAATTGGCAGATGGTTTAAAGACATTGGTGTTGTTAAAATAACAGTTTCTTCATTAGAAATGGCTGAGTATTTTTCTACAGATTGGAATGACATAACTGTTGCCTTTCCAGTAAACATCCTTGAAATAGAAACCATAAATACACTTGCAGAGAAAGTCCAACTTAATGTTTTGATAGAATCAAAAGAAACAGCACAATTTCTAAACAAAAATCTAAAATATAAAATTAATTTCTTTATTAAAATTAACATTGGAAATAACAGAACCGGTCTTGCCTATTCTGATGCAGAGTCCATTGAAAATATACTAGAATTAACAAAAGATTCTGCTGTTTTGAACTTTAAAGGGTTTTTAGGACATGCAGGTCAAACTTATGCTTGCAAAGGTGAAAGCGAAATTATTGAGGCACATAAAAAAAGTAAAAGTAAACTTGTGCGATTAAAAGACATTTTTAAGACACGATATCCTGATTTAATACTTTCATATGGTGATACACCAAGTTGTAGCATTGCAGAAGATTTTTTAGGAATTGATGAGATTAGGCCAGGAAATTTTGTGTTTTACGATGTAATGCAATTACAAATTGGTGCTTGTAATGTTGAAGATATTGCAGTGGCCATGGCTTGTCCAATTGTCGCTATTCATGAGAGCAGAAACGAAATTGTGATTTATGGTGGAGGTATTCATTTTTCAAAGGAAAGGATTGAAGATTCGCAATACGGAACAATATATGGTCTCATTGTGCAAAAAGATGGTAATGCTTGGGGTAACTTAATTCCAGGCATGTATATAAAAGGATTATCGCAAGAACATGGAATTATTAAAGTTCCTAAATCTGAAATAAATAATTATTCCATAGGAGATGTACTATTGGTCCTTCCTGTGCATTCATGTATGACCGCTAACTTAATGAAAACGTATTTGACAACAAAAAATGATATTATTAAAATGTTTGATCATTTAAACAATTAAGGTGTAGTACTTGAAACTTGAAGCAGCTTTCCATTATAGTATTTATTTCCGTTTATAGAAAACTCATAAATATATTCAGCCATCTCTTTAGCAGTAATTGGCGCTTTATAACCTGGAAATGCTTCTTCTAACATTTCGGTTTGTACAGCACCAAGGGCTAAAACATTAAACGAAGTCCCTGTGTTTTTATATTCTTCGGCTAATAGTTCGGTTAAGGTAATTACTGCACCTTTACTTGAGCTGTAAGCTGCTAATCCTGAAAATTTTAAACTGCCTTGTACACCGCCCATTGAGCTTATTGTCACCACATGGCTGTCTTTTTTCATAAATGGAATAACAACTCGTGTCATTTCGGCTACCCCAAAGACATTTGTTTTGTAAACCTGTTCAAAATCTTCAATTGAAGTTTCAGCAAAAGGTTTATTTAATAAGATTCCTGCATTATTAATAAGAATGTCTACTTGTTTCCATTCTTCTTTTATGAATGTTCTAACTCTTTGATAGTCTTCAACTTTACATAAATCGAACGAAAAAGATATTACATTATTTAAATTCAGATTAGAAATGGGATCAGAACTTCTAGATAATGCCAAAACATTATGTCCCACATTGGCAAACAGTTTAACCAATTCAAAACCAATGCCCCTACTTGTTCCTGTTATAATAACATTCTTACTCATACATTTTAATTTCTTTTGTTGAAGTATTACTCATAGTTTCTATAGCCGGAATAATCTTATTTATTAAAATTGCCATATGCTCATAATCCATTTTATCTGCTTCGTCATCTACGTGATGATAGAAATCATAGTTTGACAAATCGCATGATGATATAGTTTGACAAGGCAGCTTAAATTCATTATAAAAAGGGTAATTATCTGATCTTCTGAATAAATTATATTTCTTAGAAACCTCAGACTTACCAATTAGATTACTGCCTATATACTCATTTATTTTTGTTGCCATGTTTGATAAATCAAAACCTGTAACAAATGCGTCGTAGTCTCTATCCTTAAAAGGAACGCCAATCATTTCAATATTTACCATCGTATATAAATCGACATTTTGTAACTTCAATTTTTCTGCCAAATGTTTAGACCCTAACAAACCTTTTTCTTCAGCCGAAAATAAGACAAACATTAAACTTCGTTTATTATTTTTCTTCTCCGAAAAATAATTTGCCATAGCAATAACTGCAGCTGTTCCAGATGCATTATCATTAGCTCCATTTCCAATAGAATCATTTTCTACGATTTTGGCCCTATAACCAATATGATCATAGTGTGCTCCAATAATAATAACCTCATCTTTTAACATAGCATCATTGCCTTCAAGAAAACCAACAATATTAAAAGCTTCTAAACTGTCGACTTTAAAATTATCGCGATACGAATTAAAATAAGGTTTTAGTCCGTAAGTTTCGAATTTTTCTTCAAGGAATTTTGCAGATACATTGATACCTTCGCTACCTGTATCTCTTCCTTGAATCTCATCTGAAGCAAGGTAGGTTACAATCTCTTTAACCTGATTGCTTGTTATTGATATTAATTTTGATTCTTGTACTGTCTTACAACTAAATAATGTAGTAAGGAGACTAAAAATAATAATTTTTTTCATTATTGAATATTGTTTGCTGCTAAAGATAAAAAAATCATAATACAATAGGTTTTTGATTTATAAGATTCTTAAAAGTCTAAGTAATAAATAAATTCCTCAAAATTCATTAACTTGTAGAAAAATAGACAATCATGCCAATTTATATGGATCGCCATGATGTTCCTGATTCGGTTACATCAGAAACTTTGGCACAAATACATCAGGAAGATTTAAAAATTGAACATAAGTTTGGTTGTCGTGGTTTTACCTATTGGTTTGATAACGAGAGAAAAACAGCCTTTTGTTTAATTGAAGCCCCTAATAAGGGAGCTCTTAAAAAGATGCATGCTGAAGCACATGGTGATATTCCCAATAGTATTATTGAAGTGGATGGAGCAATTGTAGAGTCCTTTTTAGGTAGAATTTCAGATCCTGAAAAAGCACAAAACACTGAACTAAATATTATTGATGATCCAGCTTTTAGGGTAATTATGCTCATTGAAACAAGCAATTATCTCAATAGAATAGAGGCTAATCAATTTAGTGTTTTTACACAAAAATTTCATAATAGCGTATCTAAAACACTGAAACAATTTAAAGGTAGAATTGTCAGGCAGGATAACAATAGTTATTTAGTGTCTTTTAAATCTGTTACAAATGCAGTGTTATGTGCTTTAAAAGTTCAGTCAAATTTTAAATATATTACGCCAAAATTTGATTTACCAAACAGAAAATTAAAGATAGGTTTAGGATCTGGAATACCAGTTACCGATAAGGATAATATTTTTGAAGATGCTATAAATTTAGCCACACATATGTGTGAAGTTGTTAAAGATCAAATAGTAATTTCTTCAGAAGTAAAATCACTCTATGAAAATGAAAACAGGAATTCTTTTATAAATAAAGAACATATAAGAACACTAAAACCATCAGAAGAAAAATTCTTAACCCATTTAATGAAATTTGTTGAAAAAATATGGAATGATCATACTTTTAATGTAAATGATTTTAGTAAAGCCTTAGGTTATAGCAAATCTCAAGTTTATAGAAAATTAATATCTCTTACCGGTAAGTCTGCTAATAACTTTATAAAAGAGTTTAGATTACACAGAGCATTGAATTTATTACATCAACAAAAAGGCAATATTTCTGAAATTGCTTTTGAAACCGGATTTAACAGTCCCGCATACTTTTCTAAATGTTTCTTTAATAAATATGGAATTCTTCCTTCAAAATATATTCAGCAGCATATAAAATAATCCTTTTTCGTTCATTTTTTCAACAATGGTTCAAATGTGTTATTATTTGAACCAAATGTGTAATTCATTGTTTTTTCTTCCCAATACTTTTACTATATGAATTTAAAAGTTCTATTCTAAAGCATTAGAATAATTATTAATCTAAAAAACAACAACCAATGAAAACATTAAAAACAGTACTCGTTTTAGTAATTGCCCTAACGACCTTTAATTGTGCAAACAATGAAACATCAGTAGCAGACCAATTAAGAGCTGATGCTGCGGAAGCTAACAAAAATATGTATGTAATAGAAAGAGAAATTGCAGGTGCAGGAAATTTAACTGCTGAAGAATTGAAAGCAATTTCTCAAACATCTTGTGGCGTATTAGATAAAATGGGATCTGATATTGAGTGGCTACACAGTTATGTAACCGGAGATAAAATTTATTGTGTTTACATGGCAACAAGTGAAGAATTAGTAAGAGACCATGCAAAGCAAGGAGGTTTTCCAGCCAATTCGGTTGCTGCAGTAGGGACTATAATTGATCCAAAAACAGCAGGAGATAAGTAATTATTTTTATCCTGTAGAATGATCCTAATAACCCATCACAAATTATGATGGGTTATTTTATTTAGAATTTTTAGTTTTGAATAATTACAAATCTAAACCAACATCGTTACAGGATTCTCAATATAGCCTTGTAATGTTTGAAGGAACAATGATCCTGTTACCCCATCAACTGTTCTATGGTCACAAGCCATTGATAATTTCATAGTATTACCAACCACAATTTGTCCGTTTTTAACCACTGGTTTTTGTACAATAGTTCCGACTGAAAGAATTGCGGAATTTGGCTGATTGATAATCGATGTAAAACTTTCTATACCAAACATTCCAAGATTTGAAATCGTAAATGTACTACCCTCCATTTCTTGAGGAGTTAATTTTTTGTTTCTTGCTCTAACTGCATAATCTTTAACAGCAGCTCCTATTTGTGGTAAGGATTGTTCGTTTGCAAAACGTAAAACAGGAACTACTAAACCATCTTCAACAGCAACAGCCACACCAATATGCACATGATTATTTAATCGCATTTTATCGTCAAACCACTGTGAATTCACCTGTGGATGTTGACGTAATGCTAAAGCACAGGCTTTAACAATCATATCGTTAAACGAAATTTTAGTATCTGGAATGGAGTTGAATTGTTGGCGGAATGCAATAGCATTATCCATATCAAATTCAACATTAAGATAGTAATGAGGTGCAGAGAATTTAGAATTTGTCAAAGATCTTGCAATTGCCTTACGCATTTGGGAGTTTTTAACCTCATCGAAATCTTCTTGTCCTGAAGCCACAAACTTGGCAACAGGTGCTGTAGATTGCGATACTGAAGCTAGATTGAAATTCTCTATGTCTCTTTTTATAATTCTTCCGTGTTCGCCTGAACCTTGAATATTTGAAATATCAATACCTCTATCTTCAGCTAATTTTTTAGCTAATGGTGAAGCAATAACACGACCGTTAGACGTTGAAACTGCCACAGGAGCCGATTCAACAATTGGTGTTGGAATTGGTGCTACAACTTTCTCTTTAGCAGGTGCTTCTTCTGGCTTTGTGTTATTTGCTTTAAAATCTTTGATCAAAGCATCGACATCTTCATTTTTGTCACCAATAATTGCAAGCAATGAATCTACAAGAGCCGTTTCGCCTTCTTGGATACCAATAAATAACAATGTGCCTTCGTTAAAAGATTCGAATTCCATTGTTGCTTTATCAGTTTCAATTTCTGCAAGAATATCGCCTTCAGAAATAGTATCACCTACTTTTTTCAACCAAGTAGCGACAGTACCTTCTTCCATGGTATCACTTAAACGTGGCATTTTAATTATTTCTGCCATAACCTATAATTTATGTTGTAAAAATGGATAATCTTCTTGTTCGTAAACGATATCATACATAAGATTTTTTTCCGGATAAGGAGATTCGTCTGCAAATTTTTCGCATTCAGCAACTTTCTCTTTAACATGCTTTTCTATTTTTAATAAATCTTCTTCTTTAGCGTATTTATTCTCAAGAATAATATCTTTTACTTGAGTTATTGGATCTATTTTCTTGTATTCTGCTACCTCATCTTTGGTTCTATAATGTTGTGCATCACTCATTGAATGACCTCTGTAACGATAGGTTTTCATCTCTAAAAATGAAGGACCATCTCCTCGACGTGCTCTTTTAATAGCTTCGTTTACAGCTTCGGCTACTTTTACAGGATTCATACCATCAACAGGGCCACTCGGCATTTCGTAACCTAAACCAAGTTTCCAAATTTCGCCATGACTTGCTGTACGTTCAACCGAAGTTCCCATGGCATAACCATTATTTTCGCAAATAAATACAACTGGAAGTTTCCAAAGCATAGCAAGATTAAAGGTTTCATGTAATGACCCTTGTCTTGCAGCTCCATCTCCAAAACAACATAAAGTTACAGCATCTTTGCCGTGATATTTGTCGCCAAATGCTATTCCTGCTCCTAAAGGAATTTGACCGCCAACAATACCATGACCTCCATAAAAACGATGTTCTTTAGAAAAAATATGCATAGAACCTCCAAGTCCATGAGAAGTACCTGTAGCTTTACCATAAAGCTCTGCCATAACACGTTTAGGATCAACTCCCATTCCTATAGGCTGTACATGATTACGATAGGCTGTAATCATTTTATCTTTGGTTAAATCCATAGCAAGCAAAGCTCCTGCTAATACAGCCTCTTGGCCATTATATAAGTGGAGAAACCCTCTTACTTTTTGTTGAATATAAACTGCAGCAAGCTTGTCTTCAAACTTTCTCCAGAAATACATGTCTTCATACCATTTAAGGTAGGTTTCTTTAGTGATTTTTTGCATCAACTAATTAATTTATTTTTAAAAGAATTACAAAAGTAACACTTTGCACGTTATTGCAAAAACAGTTAATGATTAATTTTAAACTAAACTATTGACTTGACTTGAAGAGATTCCTACTTTACTGAAACAAGTACAGCATAAATCGTGGGAACTTACGCGTTATAGAACCGACTTATCAAATACCAATGGCAGCAAATTTGCCAATGAATTTGATTTAATTACTTTACCAGTTTCTCCCATAAAATATATTTCTATAGGCGTTTTTTGATTTACTTCATATTCTGAAATTGCTTGTCTACAAGCACCACAAGGAGGAATAGGGCTATTGGTTGGAGTATTTTGTGAACCTGCAGTTATAACCATTTTTAAAATTTTTATACCGGGAAATTGTGAGCCTGCATAATAAATTGCAGTACGCTCAGCACAAAGTCCCGATGGATATGATGCGTTTTCTTGATTATTCCCTGTTATAACTTCTCCATTTTCTAAAAGCAATGCTGCTCCAACATTAAATTTAGAATATGGTGCATAGGCTTTCTTCCTTGCTTTTGCAGCTTGCCGCATT
Source organism: Flavobacteriaceae bacterium (assembly GCA_023141985.1). Taxonomy (GTDB): domain Bacteria; phylum Bacteroidota; class Bacteroidia; order Flavobacteriales; family Flavobacteriaceae; genus PRS1. The sequence goes on from JAGLKH010000044.1 coordinate 16,580, forward strand.
AAATTTATAACATCGTTAGGAACTTCTTCTATAGAATTAAAAACATAAAGGGTTGTTTCTATTTTAACTTCTTTCATGACTGTTCATAATCAATTATATCTATAAAGTTACAAAACTATTTAAACAAAAAAACTATTGCTTTAAAACAATAGTTTCTTTAATCTATAAATTTAATTATTTCTAATATTCATCATACGTACCATCTCCAAAATTAAATGTTAGAGAAAAGCGTAATGTGTTTTCTAACGGACTTGCCACTTTTGAAGCAGAGAACAAATATGATAAATCTATATTTATAGTAGTGTATTTAAATCCTGCGCCTAAAGCAAAGAATTTTCTCGCTCCTTTTTCATCGCTCTCATTAAAATAACCTGCTCTTAATGCAAAAGAATCTTCGTATAAATATTCTGCTCCTAACGCCCAGGTAAATTCTTTTAATTCTTCACTAAAACCTCCTGGTGCATCTCCAAAGGATTGAAATACTCCAGAAAGAAAATTAACATCTGGATCCTGGCCTTCTATAATAACATTATCTGTTTCACTAATTAAATTATCATCGGCTTCATCATAAACGCCATTACCATTAAGGTCTTCAAATTCTACTTCTACACCCAAAATTGGAGGTGTTGGCACTAAAAGTTTAGCAACTTCTAAAGTTACTGCGAGTTTATTAAACTCATCGAACATAAAATCGAAACCGCCTCCAAGTCTTAAGGTAGTTGGTAAAAAATTCTCTCTTCCGGCATCATCGTATTTAATTTTTGGACCAAGGTTTTGAATGGCGAATCCACCTCTCCAACGTCCATTAAAACTATCATAAGCATTTTCTTCACTTTGATAAAACCCGGAAATATCTACTCCAATTGAACTTGCAGCACTTGCATTATCGTCAACAGCTTGTATTTTAAGGTCAGATCTTAAATAGCGTAATCCTACAGCCATAGAAAACTGATCAGCCAATCTTAAAGAGTAAGATGCGTCTATTGTTAATTCGTTAGGTTTCTCTATTAACGCTTCAGAAAATTCATCTTGAACAATTTCAATCTCTCCAAGACTAAAATATTTAAAACTGAAAGCAAATGCACTTCGATCGTCAATTCTATTAAAGTAAGTTACGTTTCCTAAAAAGATATCATTTACAAGTTTACTTAAATATGGTGTATAGCTTATTGCAATTCCAGATTTAGTTTCTGAAAATGCATATTTTGCAGGATTCCACTGTTGTGAGTAAGCATCGACAGAAGTTGCAACTCCCATATCTCCCAGCCCTGCAGCCCTGGCATCTGAAGCTATTAATAAAAATGGCACACCAGTAGTTATTACCCGGCTGTCATTTGAATATGGAATGAGTTCTGTTAATGTTTGTGCATTTACTTTTGCAAAAAAACCAATGGTTATTAAAGCTAAAATGTAATTTTTCATAAGTAATATTAATTTTTTTTATGCTATACCACAATTGTCCAATTACACAAATATAATTTATTATTATAGTATAACAAGTTTTTGTATTTTTTCTACCTGTTTATCCAGTTGACTGGAACGTACAGTCAATTTATAGACATAAACTCCCTTTCCAATTTTATCTCCAAAATCGTCTCTTCCATCCCAAACTAAATCTTTAGACAATGAACTGGTTACTTTACTTCCTCCCGAAGTTTGACCATTTATAGTTTTTACCAACTTTCCGGAAACTGTAAATATTTGTACTGAAACGTCTAAAACCTGCGAACTATTGTGGTTAAACCAAAATTCTGTATAATTAATAAAAGGATTAGGATAATTAAGTACATTATTAATAACTAATTCTTCATTCTCATCAAAAACAATAAATTGTATTTCAGCAGTAGATGAATTATTGTAAACATCCCAGGCCTTTAATGTTAATGTATGTAAGCCCGGTTCTAAATCTCTAAAAGGATAGCTTACTGTTCCCCGCTGGAAATCGTCCACTTCTGCTAAGTAATAATCGTTTAGTTTCACAGGATTGGTTTCATCTCCATCTAATATTGCAGATATATCATGGCCAATTCCGCTGGAAGTATTAATCCCATTTTCATCCTGTAATTTAGCCAACAATGTTGGCCCCTCATTAGTTATTCCTCCTGAAACAAAATTTTCGTCATTCATAAACAAATTAATATTTGGCCCTTCGTTATCCTCAGCAGCATTTTCATTTAAACCTCCAATTTTTATATCGTAACTAGCACCAGCCTGGTCTTGTAATGGACTCTCCGTTTTTGCATAAAAACTTACTTTACCATTTCCTACCGGGATACCTATATCTCTAGGCACAACAAATTCGAAATCAAACACTCCATTTTGTACAGTAGCCTGACCTCTAAAAATAATTTCGCCTAGTGTTTCAAAATCTAATAAGATAACTTGCCCATTATTATCCCTTGTTCCATCATTTGCCAAAGTTGATCTATTTATATTCTTGTCATAAATAGTTGCTGTTAGTATACCATTATAGTTGGTTAAAACATTTCCTGAAACATCTACAACCTCGCCTTCAATTTTAGCACGACTTAGTGCTTGGAGTACATCTGTAGTTCCTGTTATTGGTACATCGTTTATTTTAGTTAATTTAATGTTTGGTTTAGGAAATGCTAATTTCATAGCGGGATCACCTATAAAGAAAACGAGTCTTCGTTGTGCAATACCTGAAATTGCTGGATCGTTTTTTGTTAATCTTAATGCTTCTGCTATTGAAGTAAAATCGTTTGAGCCAAAGGCAAATAAATAATCGTCTAATGTAATATTAATTGCTACGCCTACACTAACAAATATTTGTCTTGTTGTTGTAATCAAGCCAATGGCTCCTCCTTCTTTATTTCTATACATAAACTCTCCAGCTGTTGTTCTATGTGGATTATCGAATTTAGTATACTCACAAGTTACTGTAACAAAACAGGTTAGCTTACATATATTTCTAACTTCTTGAGCATTAATTTTATCGAAAATACGTTCTTGTGCAATGCCGTCTTCACCACCATGTCCAAAATAATTAACCACTAATGCCCCTACTTCCATAGCATCAAAAATCGCTTTATTTACAGTGGGATAACGCTCTCCTCCTGCTGTTGCAACTTGAACAAAAGCATCCGAATGTATTTTTGTTACATTTATAAAGGGTTTATCTTGTGTCACTTCATCAGCAATATTATTTGTTGTTCTTTGTAATACACCCTCCCAGTTTTGATCTACATCATCGGAAATTACAACAAAACTATTTCTCCAACTGCCATAAGCTTCTTCTACATAATAGGATTCCACTTTATCTACAAGTTCTTTAGCTCTTTGAGGTGTATCGGCCAAAATTCTTCCCATGGCAATGTCTAATTTATCCGAAGTTTGCATACTTCCTTCATTATTATCCATCATTCCGTAAAAATCATCAGAGACAAACGAACTCGTTAGACTAAAACTGTTTAAAGCGTGCCAGGAAGGCACAACATTAGTGTTTCCTGATAAGCGATCTTTATAATCAAAGGAAGAATCACCAAACAAGCACAGATATTTTATACTATTTTCGGGAGTACTTGCATTATCATAAACATATTTTACAAAATTTCTAATGGCTGAAACATCTTGATTTCCCGAGCTAAACTCATTATAAATATCGTTTAAAGTAACAACCTTAACATTTAAATTATATTGGTTTCTATTTATTTGAGCTAATCTTTCAGCTTGAGTTTGCATGTCTTCTCTGGCAATTATAACATAATCTATATCTTCAAATTGACCTTGTTCATTTAAAAAAATAGTGCCTTTTAAATTTTGAAGTGCAACACTTGATTGCGAGTCTTTAAGTGGTTCAAAATAATCTGAATCATCTACAGCAAGATAAGTTCTTTGTTCTCCTAACTGTGCTTTAAAGCTAAAAGAAGAATTAGAGTTTTCATTAGTAATAGCTGTAACATTATATTGATCTGTCACATCCCAGACTTCGGTTATCGTTGAAGCATTAGAAATAACATATTGCCCGACACCAGTTGAAAAAGCGACATCATTATTTTTAAATAAAAATTGATTTCCTGTATGTGTTAATGCTCGAGTTGCTTCAATTGAAATATAATCTAAATATCCTACCGAAGAAGGATTGCCATTATTATTATAATTAAGGTTAACAGAAATAATTCCTGAAGATATAGGAACGCTTCCAATAAAAAAATCTTCGGTTGCTAAAATGGGATCATTTATTGCATTAAAAGTAAAATTATCAATAGTATTGCCATTAACCTTTAATTCCATAAACGTTTGTACCTCTCCAACTGCTGCAGTAAATACTTTAAGAATTATTGGCTCGGTTGTAACGATATTCGAAAATTCGAATTCGAATAATTTAATATTATCAAAATCAAAGCGATCACCAAACCATCGCCTGCCAAGGCTTGCCAGATTGAATTCGTCTATTTCATGAAATTTATATTCTTGAAACGTATTGATTGTAGTTGTAGGATTTCCTAATGGTTCAGATAAGGTTTGAATACGCTTACCATTTCCAGAATCTACATTTATAAAATAATATGTTTTATCTGTGAAAATGTTATGATTAGTATTGCTTTCTGCATTAAATCCATGTGGCCCTTCTGCATAAAATAAAATATGGTCATCGTTATCAAATACACCATCTTCTTCACCAATAAACTTAATAGCATTCTCGGTTAAATCTAACGGGAAACTTACTGAATTCTCAAGAGGTAGCATACTACCTCCATGTCCATAAATTTTAATTCTTCTTGGGTCAACACTATTAGTATTAACTCCAAGACTATTTAAAAAACTTTTTGTTAGTTTAAAAACTCCTGTTGTATCCACATAAAATTTATACCATTCTCCTTGGCTCAACACCGAGTTGGTTATTTCTTGTGTTCTTGAAAACAATCTGTTAGTTATTATATTATTATAAGTTATTGTAAATGCAGTAACTTTTTTGTAAAGTCCATTTTCTTTAATAATTGGCGTAACTTCTAAAAATGCTGAATTTTTATCTCTTGCAATCGAGTTTTTAAAATTTAGTCTAACTTCATTAGGTATTGTTTTAAGGTTTATATCTTTTAAATCGTTTAAAGCAATTGGAGAAAAAGATACGTTAGTTAACTTAATAGATTCTTCATTTATTAAACCATTAAGTTGCCATTGTGCAATAAATATTAAACCATTTTCATAACTATAACTAAAATTCTCTTTATTAAATGTTGGTATTTCTATTTTGGATGAAGATGTAGATAATTTTTTAGTTCCATTCCATTCGATTTTAAAACTTTTTTGTTGAGAATAACTAAAACTGAAGATTAAAAAAACTAAAGCGAAAATAATTTTTTTCATAAAATAATAAACGTGGAAAATAAGATGATAGTATAGCAATGTAAATTTTAATCAAAATTACAATAATAAATCATGAAAATGTACGTTTTAGATAAACAAAATTAGACATAAAAGGGTTAAAAAATCCGTTGTTGTGTACGAAAAATAGGATGAAATGCACATTTTTTTGTGTTTTTTCATAAAAAAAAGTTGCTTTATTAGCTTTAATTACTATATTGCAGCACCAAAAATTTAATCTACGTACCTAAAAAGTATCAATATGAAAAACTTTGCACCACTAGGGATAATGTTAGTTATGGCACTTTCTTTATCTACAATTAGTTGTAAAAAATCTTCCAGTTCTAAAAATAGTTCTAGAGCTACAGGCTGGAAAATTAATGCCAGAGAAGGCGGTTTCCAATACAATACTCAATTTAAAGAGCAAGAAACAGCCCCAGGATTAGTCTTTATAGAAGGTGGTACATTTACCATGGGAAAAGTACAGGACGATGTGATGCATGATTGGAATAATACACCTAATCAACAACATGTTCAATCTTTTTATATGGATGAAACCGAAGTCACCAATGTAATGTATTTAGAATATTTAGATTGGATTGCACGGGTCTATCCAAGAGATGACCCAAATTTTAAAGCCATTTATAATGGTGCAGTTCCTGATACATTAGTCTGGAGAAACCGATTAGGTTATAGCGAAATGATGGTAAATAACTACTTGCGTCATCCTGCATATGCTGAATATCCTGTTGTTGGTGTGAGTTGGATCCAAGCCGTAGAGTTTGCACAATGGAGAACAGATAGAGTAAACGAACTTGGTTTACAAGAAGCAGGTTATTTAACAAGAGGTACAGAATATGAAGCTACTTCAGATGCAAATTTTAACACAGACACTTATTTAGCTGCCCCAACATTAACATATGGTGGTAATGATAGTATAATTAATCCTAGTTCAGGACGTGGCAGAAGACCTCAAGTTACAGCTAGTGGTGACACAATTAATGTGTATGCCTCAAGAGAAACAGGAGCTATTCAATTAAAATATAGACTTCCATCTGAAGCAGAATGGGAATATGCTGCTTTAGGAATGTCTGAATTGAGAAGTTATAATGTTTACAGAGGTCGTAAAAAATATCCTTGGGATGGCCAATATACAAGATCTGGCAAACGAAAATTTCGTGGAGATCAATTAGCTAATTTTAAACAAAATAAAGGTGATTATGGTGGTATTGCCGGTTGGTCTGATGATGGTGCCGATATAACTGGGGCAGTAAAATCTTTCGAACCTAACGATTATGGCTTATACGATATGGCTGGAAATGTTGCCGAATGGGTTGCGGATGTTTATAGACCAATTGTTGATGATGAATTTAATGACTTTAATTATTTTCGTGGAAACGTATATACAAAAAACTCAATTAGTAATGACGGAACAGTTAAAATTGTAACTACAGACGATGTTGTTTATGACACCTTAAGTAACGGTAAAGTTGTAGCTAGAAATTTACCTGGTGAAATCGCACAAGTTGCCGTAGACGACAATGAAACTTATTTAAGATCTAACTTTGATACCAGCGATCATATTAACTTTAGAGATGGTGATAAAAAATCTTCTCGTTACTTCGAAGATTTTAATGATGATGAAGA
>JAGLKH010000440.1 GCA_023141985.1 Flavobacteriaceae bacterium
CCTTCTTCATCTGGAGGAGGTATTAAAGCAGCAGACTGGAAATCGGTCGGATTTGGTGATGGTTTTAGAGTACTACGTCACCCGACTAAAAACATTATCTATTCTGAAATGCAAGGCGCAGAAAATGTATGGCGCTATGATGCAGACAATAAACTCGTAAAAACCATTCAACCTTTGCCACAAAAAGGGAATCCAAAATTACGATTTAACTGGAATGCACCAATGGCAGTTAGTGCACATGAACCTGATCGTTTTTATATGGGAAGTCAGTTTCTTCATAGGTCTGATGATATGGGAGATACATGGACTATTATTTCTCCTGACCTAACTACAAATGATAAGAGTAAGCAACAGCAAGAAGATTCAGGAGGATTATCTATGGATAACTCAGGAGCTGAAAATCATACCACTATTTTCACAATTGCTGAATCACCATTAGACCAAAATATAATTTGGATAGGTACTGATGATGGTAATGTGCAAGTAACTACCAATGGAGGCAAAACCTGGACAAATACAACTATGAATATTTCTGGATTACCTGCAAATACCTGGACTTACCATATTGAAGCAAGTGTTCATGGCAAAGGAATTGCTTATGCTGTTTTTGATGGCCATACCAAAGGAGATATGAAACCTTATGCTTATAAAACGTCCGATTATGGTAAAACCTGGACAAATATTATTAGTGATGAAGTGGTTGGATTTGTAAGAAATATTCAGGAAGATTATGAAAATGAAAATTTATTGTATTTAGGAACTGAATTTGGCTTATATATTACTTTAAATGGAGGTGAAAGCTGGAGTAAATTTACTAAAAACGTACCTTCTGTTGCTGTTCACTTTATTGATTTACAAAAGCGCACTAATGATCTGGTAATGGGAACTCATGGTCGTGGCGTTATAATTATTGATGATATTTCACCTTTAAGAGAAATAAGCTCAGATATTTTAACTAAAAAATTACATTTCTTCAAAAGTGATCCATTTGTTATGAGAGATCAAAGTGGTAATTTCGGAAATGGATTTGGGGCAGAAACACAATTTGTTGGTGCTAATCCGTCGAGATCAGCTCAAATTAAATATTTACTACCTAAACGTCATACTTTCGGTAAAATGACGATGGAAATACAAGACATGGATGGTAACAAGATCGTAACTCTTGGTCCGGGAAAGTCTAAAGGTATAAATATTGTGAATTGGAATTTCACCATAAAACAACCTAAAGTTGCGAAAGGAAAAACATTTAGTTTTGGTGGCTTTACATCGCCACGAGTTAAAGCCGGAAAGTATAAAGCTGTAATAACTAAAGGAAAAGAAACCTTCGAGCATGTTTTTGAAGTTATTTATGATAAACATTCAGGTTTATCAAATCAAGATAGAGATCTTAAGTATAATACAACAATGAAAATGTATAATATGACCCAGGAGCTTGCATATTTGGTTTATGAACTCGATGCTATTTTAGATATTTCAAAAGATAAGAAGACCTTAGCATCTGCTTTAAATACACTTAAAGAAACCTTAGTTATTACTACTGGTGATAATTATGTGAGTTCTGCTGAACCTCAATTAAGGGAGAAAATGGCTGATCTATACAGTAAAATTGCAGGAAGTTATGATAAGCCATCAGGTGCAGAGCTTGAAAGCTTAAGTATAATAGAAGAACGCTTTAATAAAGCTAAAACAGATTTT
>JAGLKH010000441.1 GCA_023141985.1 Flavobacteriaceae bacterium
GCCAGGGAACCGCAAACAATACTCTCCCATCTTTTGTTTTAGGGATCATTAAACCATAGTTGGTAGGCAAAAACTTTTTATCGATTACTAAATGTACTCCTTGACTCGGTTGCACTATATCTTCTGCATTTGCATCGTCCTTTTGTAAGATCGAATCAACAAAAACACCAGTTGCGTTTAAAACTGTTTTCGATTTCACCTCATATATTTTTTCAGATTCTTGATCTTTAACAACAACGCCACAAATTTTTCCCTGCACTTTCAATAAATTAATTACTTTCATATAATTAATCGCAGTTCCCCCTTTTTTTATAATAGTTTGAACCATATTGATTCCTAATCTTGAATCATCAAACTGACCATCATGATATAAAACGCTTCCTCGCAAATTGCTTTTGTTTACATTAGGTAATTTTGATATTGTTTTACTTCTTGATTGTGGTTTAGATCTTCCAAAACTAAATTTTCCTGCTAATAAATCATAAATCGTTAAACCAATAGTATAAAAAGGAATACTCCACCAGGAATACGAAGGAATTAAAAACGAAAGGTTAGAAACCAAATGCGGAGCATTGTTACGTAAAAAACCTCTTTCCCTTAAAGCTCCAAAAACTAACGAAATATTACCTTGAGCAAGATACCTGACTCCGCCATGAACTAATTTAGTACTTCTGCTAGAGGTTCCCTTAGTAAAGTCATACTGTTCCAATAGCAGTGTTTTATATCCTTTTGTAGTTGATTCTATAGCTGCACCCAGACCAGATGCTCCGCCACCAATAATTAAAACATCCCAATTATTTTTCTTTGATTGAATTGCTGACATCAATTGTTTTCTCGTAGACTTCAAGGCTTTGGTTTAATTATTATTTGGTTTCTTTTTAAACAATACTCCTACTAAATATCTTACATTTACAATATAAAATAACTTTTTAAAAACGCCCTTATCTTTTTATATAAAACTAAAAATGTTTAACTCATAGAATGGAAATTCCAGAACTATATTTTAAAGACCATTTAGAATGGCGAGAGTGGCTATTACAAAATCACAGCACATATTCTGCTGTCTATTTAATTTTTTATAAACTCGAAACCAAAAAATCTACTATGCGTTGGGGCGACGCTGTTAAAGTTGCCCTTTGTTTTGGATGGATAGATTCTACAGTAAAAAGTTTAGGTAGTGGAAAAAGACGACAGTATTTTTGCCCAAGAAATCCCAAAAGCGTCTGGAGTGCATTGAATAAAAAGTATATTATCGAGCTTATTAATGATAATTTGATGCACAAAAATGGTTTAGTAACAATTGAACTTGCCAAACAAAATGGTTCTTGGAGTGCTTTAGATGATGTTGACAATATGATTATCCCAAAAGATTTACAGGACGCTTTTAATGACAACACTGTTGCTTATGAGAATTACAACAATTTCGCTAAAACTTACAGGAAGTCGTATTTATATTGGTTGCATCATGCAAAACGAGAAGCGACCAGGCAAAACCGAATAGAGAAAATTATTGAACTTTGCAAAAACAATATGAAAACACCTTAATTCATTAACACGTTTTTAAGGGTTTTTTATTGATATTTTTCTATTTTCGAATCCAAATTAAATTTTTTTGAATCAAAAAACCAGAACATTAGCCAAACAAGCACGTGTATTTAGAAAAATACACAAGTATGTTGCTGTTCCTTTAATGCTATTTATGCTCATTTTAGGAATAACCGGATTACTTCTTGCCTGGAAATCTGAGTTGCGCCTCACACCTACTTCTCAACAAGCATCAATAGAAAAGAAGTCGCTTATAACTATAGAGCAAATTGCAAAAAATGCAATCAAACATATAGATTCTTTAAAGTTAAATAATACAATAAATCGAATAGACTATAGACCTTCTAAAGGGATAGCGAAAGTGCGTTTTGAAAATCATTTTACCGAACTTCAAATTGACTGTTATACAGGAAAAATTATTTCAACAAAACAACGAACTTCAGATATTATCGAAATGATTCATGATGGTTCCATTATTGACTACCTCTTTAAAAGTAAGTCGGAAAATGCTAAATTACTCTACTCAACATTAGCTTCATTAGGCTTAATATTATTAGCTTTTAGCGGTTTTATTGTGTGGTTACGACCTAAACAGATAAAAAGGCACAAAAGAAAAATTCATTAACATCTTGTTAAGAAATTAATGCCTCCTTTTGTTTAACTTTAACCTTTTCAACTTCTAACCAAAAAAATCAAATGAAAAAAGTCATTTCTCTTGTAATGTTATTCTGCATTACAATACTTTCTGCACAAGAATTCTCAATGGATATGGTAAAAAACATGAAACCTCGTAACATTGGTCCGGGAGGAATGTCTGGTCGTGTTACAGCAATAGATGTTGTCCATAACAATCCAGATATTATGTATGTTGGAACCGCTTCTGGTGGCTTATGGAAATCTACTTCCGGCGGTATTACCTGGAAACCCATTTTTGAAGAAGAAGTTACCGCTTCAATAGGTTCAGTTGCAATTCAACAATCCAATCCAAGTGTCATTTGGGTAGGTACCGGAGAAGGGAATCCTAGAAATAGCCTAAATGGTGGTTATGGTATCTATAAATCTTTAGATGGTGGTAAGAATTGGAAGGTAATGGGATTAGAAAAGACAAGAAATATCCATCGTGTTATTATTGATCCTACAAATCCAGATATAGTTTATGCTGCTGCTATAGGTTCACCTTGGGGAGAACATCCGGAACGAGGTGTTTTTAAAACTGTTGATGGAGGTAAAACCTGGAGTAAAATACTTTTTGCAAATAATAAAACAGGTGCTGCAGATTTAGTGATGGATCCCACAAATCCTAATAAATTAATTGCTGCTATGTGGGAACATAAACGCGATCCTTGGTTCTTTAATTCTGGTGGTAGTGGTTCTGGTTTACACATCACTCATAATGGTGGAAAGACTTGGAAAAAAATATCTGATGAAGATGGTTTACCTAAAGGAGATTTAGGTCGAATTGGTATTGCCTTTGCACCTAACAAACCAAATATAATTTATGCTTTAGTTGAAGCAAAAAAGAATGCCCTTTACAAAAGTGAAGACGGTGGTTTTAAATGGAAGAAAATAAATGATAAAAGTGATATTGGTAACAGACCCTTTTATTATTCTGATATTCACGTAGATCCAGAAAACGAAAATCGAGTATATTCAGTGTTTACTTATGTAAATGTAAGTGAAGACGGAGGTAAAAATTTTACACAACTTATGCCTGCTTATGGTGTGAGTAATGGCGTGCATCCCGATCATCATGCATGGTGGATTCATCCAACAAATGGTCAATTCATGATTGATGGTAACGATGGTGGAATGAATATCACAAAAGATGGAGGTAAAACCTGGCGCTTTATTGGCAACTTACCTGTAGCACAATTTTATCATATTAGTGTAGATAATGAATATCCTTATAATGTGTATGGAGGAATGCAAGATAATGG
>JAGLKH010000442.1 GCA_023141985.1 Flavobacteriaceae bacterium
TTAAATTGAGATTCAACTGGAATTCTGCTATTAATATCGATCCTTTTAATAATAGTACTATTTACTTCGGGAGTCAATTTGTCCACAAATCGACAGATAAAGGATTAACATGGCAAATTATTTCTGAAGATTTAACAACCAATGATCCGGAAAAACTAAAACAAAGCGAAAGTGGTGGTCTAACAATGGATGCTACCGGAGCAGAAAACCATTGTACAATTTTAGTCATTGAACCTTCATCAGTTGAAAAAGATATGCTTTGGGCTGGAACCGATGATGGCCGTGTCCATATCACACAAAATGGTGGAGCCACATGGAAAGATGTTTCCAAAAATATTAAAGGCTTGCCTGCTGGCAGTTGGATCCCACAAATAAAAGCATCAAATAAAAATAAAGGCGAAGCGCTATTAGTTGCTAACGATTACAGACGTTTTAACTTTACGCCATATGTGTTTAGAACTAAAGATTATGGTAAAACCTGGAAGCGTATTGTTGACGGAAATGATGTAGAAAGCTATGCATTATCTATTGTTGAAGATATTGAAGAACCTAACCTAATGTTTTTAGGTACAGATGATGGATTATATGTTTCTGTAAATGCAGGGCAAAAGTGGACTAAGTGGACTGAAGGATTTCCTACAGTCTCTGTAAAAGACCTGGTTATTCAACCTCGTGAACACGATTTAGTAATAGGCACTTTTGGTCGCGCAGCGTGGATTTTAGATGATATAAGACCATTAAGAGCCATTGCTAAAAACACTCTAGTTCTTAATAAAAAATTAGAATTATTCAAACCTCCAACGGCATATCAAGCTGCTTACCAACAACCTACAGGAAGTCGTTTTGGTGGTGATGCCCTTTATAATGGCGAAAATCGTGGTCGTGGTGCTCAACTTTCATATTTTGTAACGATTGAAGAGAAAAAAGAGGATACCGAAAAAAAAGAGAAAAAAGATGATGATGATGATAACGATGAGACCCTGAAACAAGTTCAGGGTGACGACAAGAATGTCGTCAAGTGGGATTCTCTTACCATGAAAATTTATGATGGTGATCGATTAATAAGAACATTAAAACGCAAAGCACCTAAAGAAAGTGGCATACACAAATGGAGGTGGTTTATGGATGAAAAAGGAGGAGACAGACCTTCACGAACCATTAGAAAAAGAAAAAGAGAACCGGGAGGTGTTGGTGTAAAACCAGGAACTTATAAAGTGGTAATGAGTTTTGGAGATCAGACTTCAGAAGAAATGATTACAGTAAAAAGTGATCCACGTTTAAATGTTTCTACTACTGCAATAAATGAAACTTATAATGCATCAAAAGAAATTCAGGAAATACGTCAAACTGTTGCAGATGCGATGAAGCAACTTGTTGAAAACAAAAACATAGCAAAAGATTTTAGTATAAAACTATCTAAATTAGATAAGAAGCAATATAAAGATCAAATCAAAGCCTCAAAAGATATTATTAAAAAGATTGATGGGGTTATTGCTCTTTATTTAGGTAAAGTAGATAAACGCCAAGGTATTACTCGTAATCCGGAAGTTAATGTTAACCAACGTATTGGAAATGCTGGTTTTTATGCTGGATCAAGGCCAAAAGGACTCACTTCAACGGAGCATACCTTGTTAAAGCATGCTAAAGATGCTGTAAAAGTGGCACTAGATAAAACGAACACATTCTTTAATGAAGAATGGAAACCATATCAAACTGATATGGAAAAACTAAAAACGTCACCTTTTAAAGACATTAAATCTTTTAAAATAGATTAAT
>JAGLKH010000443.1 GCA_023141985.1 Flavobacteriaceae bacterium
CGACTAATAGTTTCTATGGTGCCAAATCCAAAGTTTTCGTTTTCCATGGTCCCGTTTTGTATAATAGCCACAGGAGTATTTTGTTTGTTTTCTGCCATAAACACACCAATTATTTCGTTTAACTTACCCATTCCCATGAGAATAACTACAGTTGCAGTAGATTGAGCCGCTAATGCAATATCGCCAGACAGTTTGTGTGATTTTGTTGTTCCGGTAATTACCCAAAAACTTTCTGATGTTCCTCTTTTGGTTAATGGAATTCCTTGATACGCAGGAACTGCCAATGCTGAAGTTATTCCAGGAATCATATAGGTTTCAATCCCAAACTGTTTCGCATAATCTATTTCTTCGGCTCCTCGACCAAAAATAAATGGGTCTCCTCCTTTTAAACGCACAACATGCCCGTTACTTTTTGCTCTACTTACTACAAGTTCGTTTATTTGGTCTTGCCGGTAGGCATAACATCCTTTACGTTTCCCTACAAAAATAGTTTCAGCTTCTTGAGAGGCATAACTAAGTAAGTCTTCATTTATTAGTGCATCATATAATATCACATCTGCAGACTCCAAAGCTTTTATTGCTTTAAGTGTAATTAAATCCGGATCTCCCGGACCTGCTCCAACTATGGTTAGTTTTGGAATTCTTTTATGCTTCATGTACCAGCTCTTTTTCTCTATAAGCCCCAATGGTTTCAAAAAAAACTTTTGCTTGATCTATATATGTTTTAGCAAATTTGGAACTTGGTTGATTTTTATTTATTTGATACACTAACTCTTTAAAGGATGCTTGCAAGGTTATCTTTTGAGTATCAATAAAGGTTTCATCAAATAAAGTTATTATAGAAGCCTGGGTATTTGTCTTTTTATCTTCTGTTAATAACAATGCTTTTGCTCCATTTACAAATGCCGAGTAAGCTTGATAAATAGCATCAGCCCACTTATTATTTAAATAAGCATCTTCGGCTAAATCTAGTTTTTCTTTAGCATCTAATAATAGTGTTGCTACCAAATCTATTACAACTCCGGCGCACTCGCCAACTCCTATTGCTTTCACATATGGGCTAGCATTTCCCCAATCTGTATAATCATCTTCAGTTAAATTACTTGTAATGGTAAGTGGTTTTAATAAATCGTAAAAATATTTCTCACCTTTAATATCGTAATATTCTAAAAATGAATTATCGCGTCCATTAGTTTGAAAATCATTTAACAATAATCGTAAAGCATCTGGACCTCTTTTAGATGGAATTTTGACAACCTTATCCGAAAACCTTCCTTTTCCATTGCCTAAAACTCCACCTCCTAATAAAATTTGTACAGCAGGAATAACCAGTTTACCTATGTTAATAGACATGCCCTGAAAGCCTATATGTGCCATATTGTGCTGCCCACAGGCATTCATACAACCACTAATTTTTATTGTGATTTCTTTATTATTAATATATTTAGGATACTCTTCTATAAGAACTCGCTCAAGCTCTATTGCAATACCTGTACTACTTGCAATACCTAAATTACAGGTGTCTGTTCCCGGACAAGCTGTAATATCTGCAGTTGAATTATATCCTAATTCTGTAAATCCTAATATTTTTAATTCCTGATAAAATAATGGTAGTAATTCTTCTTTTATATGACGAATAAGAATATTTTGTCTTAAGGTAAAACGCAATTCGTCTGCGGCATAGTTTTTAATTAAACGGGCTAATTCTCTTGCTTTTTGAGTTGAAAAATCTCCTAG
>JAGLKH010000444.1 GCA_023141985.1 Flavobacteriaceae bacterium
ATTTCATTATACTTTAATGAAAGATCTTGACGGAAAGCAAAAAGTTAGAGTCTTATTAGCACAAGCATTATTTGGTAATCCAGATGTTTTAATTATGGATGAGCCAACCAACGATTTAGATTACGAAACAATTACTTGGCTGGAAAACTTTTTGGCTAATTACGAGAACTGTGTTATTATAGTCTCTCATGATAGACACTTTTTAGATGCTGTTTGTACTCATATTTCTGATATAGATTTTTCTAAAATCAATCATTATTCAGGCAACTACACGTTTTGGTATGAATCCTCGCAATTAGCAGCTCGTCAACGCTCTCAACAAAACAAAAAGGCTGAAGAGAAGAAAAAAGAATTGGAAGAATTTATCCGACGATTTTCTGCAAATGTTGCTAAATCAAAACAAGCGACCAGCAGAAAAAAAATGATTGAAAAACTTAATATCTCTGATATTAAACCATCCAGTCGTCGTTATCCAGCTATTATTTTTGAACGAGATAGAGTGGCTGGAGATCAAATTTTAAATACCGAAAATTTAGCGGCTTCTTTAGATGGAGAAATCTTATTTAAAAAAATTAATATTAACCTCGCTAAAGGTGATAAAGTAGTTGTATATTCTAAAGACTCTAGGGCTACAACAGCTTTTTATCAAATTTTAAATGGTAATGAAAAGGCAGATGCTGGAAAATTTGCCTGGGGAGTTACCACATCACAATCATACTTACCACTAGAGAATAGTAGTTTTTTTGATAATAAATTGACACTTGTTGATTGGTTACGCCAATGGGCTAAGACAGAAGAAGAACGCGAAGAAGTTTATATTCGTGGCTTTTTAGGAAAAATGATTTTTAGTGGAGAAGAAGCTTTAAAAACTTCTAATGTGTTATCTGGTGGAGAAAAAGTACGTTGCATGCTCTCCAGAATGATGATGATTCGTGCCAATGTATTAATGTTAGACGAACCTACAAACCATTTAGATCTCGAAAGTATCATAGCATTTAACAATTCGCTTAAAAATTTTAAAGGCACTATATTGTTTACAACTCATGATCATGAGTTTGCACAAACCGTAGCTAATAGAGTTATTGAATTAACACCTAACGGAATTATAGATCGCTATACCACTTTTGACGAGTATATGCAAGACCCTAAAATTAAAGCACTACGAGACAAAATGTATACTGTAACTGCTTAATATTTTTTTATGATTGCGAAATATCCGGATAAGTATCGGGATTATTTATGGTGGTAATCCTTCTTAATAGAAATTCTATCGTTAAGATGACCATGTCGTCCCAATTTCGAGACTCTTCGTAATGTCGTAAAAATTAATCAAGCCTTTTTAGCTTGCATTTCTGCTTTAACACTTTCAACTACTGGCATAGCTTTATCCAATTCATCATTATGAACAAAAATCTCTATAAATCTAGGATAATCTGTTACTAAAACCGCCCGTAAACCAGTTTTAAATCCATCTTTTAAAATGGGTTCTATTCCAATATCTTCAAGACGTGTTTGTATAAGCTGAGCAATAATAAAACTTCCTGTGTATATTTTGGTATAATGTGTTTCCATAACTTAATAAATTTAAGTTCTCTTTTAAAGATACGAAAAAACAATTCAATTTGTGTATTTTTAGAACGAGAAATTCTACATCACAACATAAATTCTGAAAAGTGTAGAAATTAAAATTTTAAAGCATTACAAGTGAACGACCTAAAACAACAAATTTTAGAATTACAACGTATTTCTGAAGAATTAGAACCTACAGAAGCACAGCGTAACAAATATATTACTCAAGTAAACAATTATACCAATGCGTTTATAAATAGTTTAGAAAAAGAAAAGGCTTTTTCTAGTGATAAAGAAACACCTCATGTATTATCTATAGATAACAAGAAGAAGTCGATAGAAGAGCTCCTTAAAATCTATGCCGATGAAGTAGCAGGCAAAGGTATAAAACCAGCTTCTGGAGGACATATTGGTTATATTCCCGGAGGTGGAATTTACACGGCTGCTATTGCAGATTATCTTGCAGATGTAACAAATGAATATGCAGGAATGTATTTTGCTTCTCCTGGAGCAGTGAGCATGGAAAATGAACTCATAGATTGGATGAAATCCATTTTCGGGTTTCCGGAGACTGCCATTGGTAATCTAACATCAGGAGGTTCTATCGCCAATTTAATTGCGCTTACTGCTGCAAGAGATAAATATGGTATAAAATCGAATAATATAACTAATAGTGTTATATATGTAAGCTCACAAGTACATCATTGTATAAATAAAGCCTTACGTATTATTGGTTTAGAAGATATTATTATTCGCCATGTCGAATTGGATGATAACTCAAGAATTATTCCAAAAGATTTAAGCACAAAAATTGAAAACGATAAAGCCACAGGATTAAATCCATTTTTGATAATAGCATCTTCAGGAACAACAGATACTGGAGCGATAGACCCTTTGCAAACCATTGGTGAAATTGCTAAAACTAATAATCTATGGTACCACATTGATGGTGCTTATGGCGGATTTTTTATTTTAACCGAACAAAAGAAAAAGCTTTTAAAAGGCATAGAACTTGCCGATTCTTTAGTAATCGATCCACATAAAGGCTTGTTTTTACCTTATGGCTTAGGTGCTGTTTTAGTAAAAGATAAAGCTTCTGTGTACCATTCGCATCATTATAGAGCCAACTATATGCAAGATGCTATAGACGATAGTATGCCCGTAAATCCTGCAGATGTTTCGCCGGAACTCACTAAACATTTTAGAGGATTACGATTGTGGTTGCCGTTACAATTGCATGGCATTGAACCTTTTATTGCCTGCCTGGAAGAAAAACTGTTGCTCACAACCTATTTTAGAGAACGTCTTTTAGACATTGGTTTTAAACTTGGACCAGAACCTGATTTGTCTGTAAGCTATTTTTGGCATCCTACAAAAGATATGGATGAGAATACTTTTAACGAAAAACTAATGCAAGAAATACACAACGATGGCGAGGTGTTTTTAAGCTCTACAACCATTAAAGGCAAATTTGTAATACGTATCGCCATTTTATCTTTTAGAACCAAACTGCATACTATAGATAAAGCTATTGCTATGATTGTTAAAGCAAGACAAAAGGTGGAAAGCAGTGTTTTTGCTTAGCGTTTTATAATACTATATCTGGATTAAGTGGTTTTTTATTAAGTTATAAATTATACTAAAATCAAATATTATGAGCAAGCATAATCTTTTATTAATATTAATTATTATGATATCAATGAATTTATTTTCTCAAAAAAAAAGGTTAAGGGATTATGGAATTGAAATAGGGATCTTAAAAACCGGTGAGCTTAATGCGATTACTGATGTTACAGGTGTTAAAGTTGGGCATGAAACTATAATTGAAGGCGATAGCGTTAGAACTGGAGTAACAGCAATTTTACCACATGATGGAAATATCTTTCAATCTAAACTACCTGCAGCAATTTATATAGGTAATGGCTTTGGGAAACTTGTAGGATATAGCCAAGTTAAAGAATTAGGAAATATTGAAACGCCAATTGTTTTAACCAACACTTTAAGTGTACCTACGGCATCTGATGCATTGATAAGTTATACTTTGGGCTTACCTGGAAATAATGATGTACGCTCAGTAAATTCAATTGTTGGAGAAACAAATGATGGTTGGTTAAACGACATCAGAGGAAGACATGTTAAACAAGAGCATGTGTTAAATGCCATTCTAAAGGCAGAGAGTGGTTTTGTAAAAGAAGGTAATGTTGGTGCAGGAACAGGAACAATTTGTTTTGGATACAAAGGAGGTATAGGTACATCCTCAAGATTAATTCCTAAATCTTTAGGAGGATATACAGTTGGAGTTTTGGTACAGACTAATTTTGGTGGAGTCCTCGAAATTAATGGTGTTCCAATTGCAAAAGAATTAAATAAATATCCATATAGAGATAAAATATTAAATGATGCAGATGGTTCTTGTATGATAATTGTAATTACAGATGCACCTTTGGGTTCAAGAAACTTAGAAAGAATAGCTAAAAGAGCAATTATGGGGTTAGCAAGAACAGGAGGGATAGCATCTAATGGAAGTGGGGATTATGTAATTGCGTTATCCACAGCTAAAGACAATTTAATTCAAAATACAAGTACATCTTTATTTAATGAGAAAAAGGAATTAAGAAATCCGGAGATCTCACCTTTATTTTTAGCGACCATAGAAGCCACAGAAGAAGCTATTTTAAATTCTTTATTTGCTGCAGAAACAATGGTTGGCAGAGATAAACATAACATACCTTCTATACCTATTGAAACTGTTATAGATATTATGAAAAAATACAATAAAATAGTAAAGAAGTAAAATGCATAAAGCTAATAGTTTTAAAACAATTATTATTACAACTTAGCCTCAAGCTATTTTTTAAAATTGGTTTGTAGTTTACTCATAAAACACAGCAACCTTATCCAAATTTTTTCGCTTTAAATCTGGGACATAAACAGGTTGCTTTGCATAGCCAATTGGTAATAATAAAAAGGCACGCTCATTATTTGGCCTATGCAATAAATTAGCCAAAAAATTCATTGGGCTTGGTGTATGTGTTAGCGTTACCAAACCTGCATTATGTATTGCTGTAATAAGCATTCCACACGCAATGCCAATAGATTCATTAACATAATAATTGTTATGTTTTACGTTTTCTTCATGCTCATATACACGCTTAAAAGCTATTATTATCCAAGGAGCATCTTCTATAAATGGCTTATTGGTGTCTGTACCCAAAGGAGCTAAATCTTTTCGCCAACGGTCACTCATTCTTTTAGCGTAAGTTTTTCGTTCTTCAACCTCAGCAGCCAAACGAATTCGGCTTTTAAGTTTCGGATTAGATATGGCACAAAACGTCCAAGGTTGCTTATGTGCTCCAGAAGGTGCAGTAGATGCTGCTTTAATAATATTTTCAATAACTTCTTTAGGCACAGTCTTGTTAGAATATTCTCTTACCGAACGTCTGCTATCTAACCAATTATAGAATTCTTGGCTTTTTTCGATGGACTCCTCTTCATTACATAATTCTGATTCATATAAAATATGCTTATACCCATTGATAAAAATATGATTCTCAGTTTTCATAATTTAGCTTGTTTTATTTTTCTCTTCTATCCATTTACTCATAAACTTTGTGCTTTGTAATGTGTGATGCTGTAACATTGCTCCAGTAAAATTTTGCAAACGATGTTGTTTTAACTGATGTTGTAGCTTTTCAATAATTTTAAGGAAATTAGCTTCAAATTTAGTTTTAGTAAAACGTGTATTAATAATTTGAAATCCATTTTGCTGTTTCTCTTGCCATATTACTTTATTTCTATATAATTCAATTGCTTTATTAGCAAAAATTTGAGGATTATCCGTAACGTAACCATTAGGATTTAACTTACCATACATACCTTCGGCTCCAATGGTTGTAGTTACGGATGGTGTTCCGTTTATCATAGCATCTACAAGTTTCCCTTTTAATCCTGCACCAAATTGTAAAGGTGCTACACATACTTTTACTTGCTGCATGACATGGTTGACATCTTTAGCAAAACCTTTTATGAGAAAACCCTCTTTTTTATTGTGTAATTGATTTACTTTTTGTGAAGCATAAGCGCCATAAACATGTAATTCTGCCTTAGGTAGTTGTTGCCGTATTAAAGGCCAAATAGTTGTTTTTAAATACCCCACTGAATTGTAATTAGGTTCATGTAAAAAATTACCAATACTTATAAAGTGTTGCCGGTCTTTAAATTTAGGAAGGCTATTTATAGATTCTGAAGAAATCTCATCTAACATAAATGGTAAATATTGTAACAAACTTTCATCTATTTTAAACTTGTTTTTAAGAATATCTATTTCGGCTTCTGAAATAATTAAACTCAAATCACAACGATAAATACTTGCTATTTCGCGTTTTGCAATGTCATTGAATAAATATGATATATCAAATGGTTTTTCGTCTATAAATGCTTGTTGCCTGCCTTTTCGCAAACAATGTAAATCTTCGGTATCTAAAATTCGAATTGCATTTGGGCAATACTCAGCCACACGCCAACCAAACTGCTCTTCCATCATAAAACGATCAAAAAGAACAATAGAAGGTTGCAGCTGTTTGATGAAATCATCGAAGCTTGAATTGTTCAACTCTATATTTACTTGTGAAATATCAATACTCTCCAAATCGAAAGCATTATCGCTTTTAGCACAAGGGCTTGCAAAGGTAATGGTGTAATGGTGTGATCGGAAGATATTAATTAACTGCATCATTCGGCTTCCAGCCGCAGAGCTCTTAGGTTCTGGCCAAACAAAACCTATAATTAATAAATTTTTATTCATAAAAATTTTTAATTCTCAAATTACAAATTACAAATCTTTTATTTCGTCGAAATTTGTTATTCAAGTTTTTTGGATTTCCAAACCTATTCAGGTTTTGGCTCTAAAACATATGTAGAACGTACTTGTTTTGCCCAAGCAATAATACTTTCTCTTTGGATATCAGTTAATTTAGCTTCGGTATGTGTCCATGTATAAGATGGTAATGGCATTTCCTTTTCTTCTACCATTTCTATCAACTCATCTAACTTATGATCTTTCTTTTTAACAGAATAATCATTCCATTTTGAGAAATCTAATTCGGATTTGGC
>JAGLKH010000445.1 GCA_023141985.1 Flavobacteriaceae bacterium
TTAATATTACTGGGCATATTCTTCCAATTAAAAAAATATGTCAAATGGCACATAAAAGAGGTGTTCAGGTTATGGTAGATGGAGCGCATTGCGTTGGTCATTTTGAATTTAATATTGAAGATCTGGGTTGCGATTATTATGGATCGAGTTTACATAAATGGTTAGCAGTTCCGTTAGGCACAGGATTATTATATGTAAATGATGAGCATATCGATACATTATGGCCAATTTTTGCAGAATTTAAAAGAAAACCTGGAGATATATCCAGATTGAACCACACAGGAACACATCCTGTGTATCATGATTTAAGTATTGAAAATGCAATAGATTATTATAATATGCTTGGAGGTGCCAGAAAGGAAGCACGACTGAGATATTTGCAGGAGTATTGGTCGTCTCAAGTTAGAAATCATCCAAATATTGTTGTCAATACTCCAAAAGAAGCACATAGATCTTGTGGCATTGCTAATGTTGGAATAAAAAGTATGAAGCCTGCTGAATTGGCAAAACGTTTAATGGATGAATATAAGATTTTTACTGTTGCTATTGATTATGCAAACGTAAAAGGCTGTAGGATTTCTCCAAATGTATTTACACTTACAAAAGAATTGGATGTATTTGTAAACGCTCTAAAAGAAATGGCTTCATAATAAAACAACTACCATTCATTAATTCTGTTAGAATCGAGTTTAATAAAAATAAATAGGAGTAAAGTAAACCCCCAAAGTCCTGAGCCACCATAGCTAAAAAAAGGCAATGGGATTCCAACAGTTGGTATTAAGCCCATAACCATTCCAATATTTATCAGAAAGTGAAAAAATAAAATGGAGGCTACACCATAACCAAAAACACGGCTAAACTGCGATTTTTGAAGTTCGGCAAGATATAAAATCCGTATTATTAATAGTACAAATAAAACTACCACAAAAGTGCTACCTAGAAATCCCCATTCTTCTCCAACTGTACTAAAGATATAATCTGTATGTTGTTCTGGTACAAACTTTCCAATAGTGCGAGTGCCTTCTAAAAATCCTTTTCCAGAAAATCCTCCCGAACTAATGGCTTTTTCAGATTCGTTAAGGTTATATAAAATAGTTCTTTTCATGCTTTCAAGCTTATCAGGGTCTTTTTCTAAGCGTAACCATAAGCTTATTCTATCTTGTTGATGTGGTTGTAAAATATTATTGTAAAATAATTGTACTCCGAAAGAAATTATAAAGCATGCTAATGCTATAAATAAAGGATTGAAAATACTTTTCTTTTTTTTCTTAATAAAAAAGTGATGTATAAAAATTAATACAGTAGCCACTATTGATGTTGGTAAAGCCAAGAATTTAAGAGACGAAACACCTAAAATTAAAAGTGCAAATCCTAATAATAAATAAATCTGTGGAATTCCTTCTCTATAGAAAACAAAAAAGAAAGAGGCATAAACCAATGTGCTTCCTGCATCGTTTTGCAAGAGAATTAAAATGGCAGGAATACTAATAATTAAAACTGTTTTTAATTGATCTTTAATATTTTTAATATTAGTTTGTAAATCACTTATATATTTAGCTACTGCCAATGCCGTGGCTACTTTGGCAAATTCGCTAGGTTGAATTGTCATACCTCCAACGGCATACCATGAAGTTGCTCCATTTACATTTTTCCCAAAAAGGAATAAGCCAATAAGGGATAGAATGGAGACTAAATAGATAATACTTGCAAAGCGTTCGTAAAATTTAGCTTCTAAAGAAAAAATTAAAACTATTAAAGCAAAAGAGAAAATAATAAAAATTAGCTGCTTGCCATAGGGTTGGCTAAAATCGAGGTAGCTGGTTATTTCTCCTGATAATGAAGCCGATAAAATATTGAGCCATCCAAAACCAACAAGTAACATAAAAAGGATAATGCATATCCAATCAAATTTAAAATTTCTATTTCGGTTTAAACTCATTAGTGGTTAATTGTAAATGGTTTTCCGCTATAGGGTTTGGCATATTCTTCTTCCAGGCTTTTTTCGAGTACTAGTTTTTCCATTTGTTTAAGAGTAACGTCTCCTTTAATATATTTTTCTATCATTAAACTTGCAATTCTTCCAGCCCAGCGTGCACCATAATATCCGTTTTCTACAAAAACTGCGATGGCAATTTTGGGGTTGTCTTTGGGAGCGAAAGCCACAAAAATAGAATGGTCGGTAAGTTGAGTTCTAACACTATCAATTACCGTAAAATTTTCGGCAGTTCCTGTTTTTCCACAAATTTCTATTCCTGGAACTTGCAAAAACCAAGCAGTACCTTCATTATATACATCAAATAAACCTTCAATAACTGGCTCAAAATGTCGTTTGTCTATCGATGTTTGATTTGGTGTAGTGTATTTTTCGTCAATAGTTTGTCCTTCAATATGTTTAATAATATGGGGTGTATAATAATGCCCTTTGTTTGCTATAGCTGCCATCATATTAGCGAGTTGTATTGGAGTTACTAATACTTCTCCTTGACCAATTGCATTAGAAATGGTTGTTGTAGAACCCCATTTAAAATCAGGATACCATTTGTTATAATAAGCACCATCAGGAATATTTCCTTTTTTGCCAATGGCTAAATCATAGCCTAAATAATCTCCTAATCCAAAACTTTTTATATGATTACTCCAAACATCCATAGCATGACTTGCATCATCATATTTGTCAATAGTCTTTCGGTAGGCATTTGCAAAATAAGCATTGCAAGATTTAGATATGCCACTATTTAAATTTCTAACGCCTCCTCCACAATGACAACCCATTTTCCTATTATTTCTGCCATAAGTATATCCATGGTAACATGTAAAAGTAGTAT
>JAGLKH010000446.1 GCA_023141985.1 Flavobacteriaceae bacterium
TCAGAAAAATCCAAAACGAATTAAAGTTGATGGTAAAAAGATTTCAATAGTATGGGACTCACAAAGTAAAACTGTTTTAATTCCCGTTAATTGGAACACAAATGCAGCATTAGAAATAAACATAAAACTTAGAAAGTGAAACATTCATAATTGGAATTTTAATCACACAGAGAAATGATTATATGAATGTTCCATCTGACCATTAAAAAACAATAATTATAAACAGATGAAAAGGATAGTAGTAATAGTATTTGCATTTTTATTTGTCTTCAGTTGTGCACAGAAGAGCAATAAAGAAACTGCTTTAGTAGATCAAGAAACACCTTTCGTTTGGGAAGGTGCAAATCTCTATTTTTTATTGACTGACCGATTTAATAATGGAGACAAAACAAATGACATCAATTATAATCGCACAAAAGAAACCGGCAAGTTGAGAGGTTTTGAAGGAGGTGATATTAAAGGAATAACTCAAAAAATAAATGAAGGGTATTTTACAGATTTAGGAATAAACGCCATTTGGCTATCCCCAATTGTAGAACAAATTCATGGAGGAACAGATGAAGGGACAGGAGCTACCTATGGATTTCATGGCTATTGGACAAAAGATTGGACAAGCTTAGACGCCAATTTTGGAACAAAAGAAAATTTACAAGAGTTAGTAACTGTAGCTCATAAAAATGGGATTCGAATAGTTTTAGATGCTGTAATAAATCATATAGGGCCAGTAACACAAAATGATGCTGTTTGGCCACAAGATTGGGTAAGAACAGAACCACAATGTAACTACCAATCGTATGAGAGTACAATTACCTGTACTTTAGTAAAAAATCTCCCGGACATTAAAACTGAAAATAATGAAAATGTAGAATTGCCATCTCAATTGGTTGAAAAATGGAAGGCTGAAGGACGATATGAAAAAGAAGTTAAGGAATTAGATGCGTTTTTTGAGCGAACAAATTATCCAAGAGCACCACGTTTTTATATTATAAAATGGCTCACCGATTATATTACTGAATTTGGAATTGATGGTTACAGGGTAGATACCGTAAAACACACCGAAGAATATGTATGGCAGGAATTTAAAACAGAATGCGATTATACGTTTGCACAGTGGAAAGAAAATAATCCAGATAAAGTTTTAGATGATAACGCTTTTTACCTGGTAGGTGAAGTTTATAATTATGCTATAAGCAATGGGAAATATTTCGATTTTGGAGATAAAAAAGTTAACTATTTTGACAATAGTTTTCATAGTCTTATAAATTTCGAATTCAAAACAGATGCAAATAATAAGTATGAAATGATTTTTTCGAAATATTCCAAAATCTTGAAAAGTGATTTAAAAGGCTATGGAACTTTAAACTATTTAAGCTCTCATGATGATAGTGGTCCATTTGATGCTAATAGAAATAACCCTTTTGAAACAGCTACTAAATTATTACTTGCTCCAGGAACGTCTCAAGTTTATTATGGCGATGAATCAGCTCGTTCGTTAGTTATCGAAGGCACAGTTGGCGATGCCACATTACGGTCTAATATGAATTGGGATAATATTAATAATGACTATAAAACCAAAGAAGTTTTAAAACACTGGCAAAAAATAGGGAAATTTAGAGCAAGTCATCCGGCAATTGGAGCAGGAATCCATCAAATGATTACACAACAACCTTATGTGTTTTATAGGAGTTATTCAAAGGATAAATATAAAGACTTGGTTGTTGTTGGATTAGATTTAAACAAAGGGAACAAAGAGTTAGATGTCTCAAAAATTTTTAAAGATGGCGATATACTGCATGATGCTTATTCCTATCAGGATGTCGAAGTCAAAGAAGGTAAAGTAACTATAAATTCAGAATTTGAAATAGTATTATTAGAAATTAAATAAATAATTATGAATTATAAAATCTTTTTTATCAGTATTGTTTTAACAATTAGTCTGGTTTCCTGTACCTCAAAAAAGACCCATATAATAGAGGTTTCATCACCAGATAAAACTATTCAACTCAACTTTATTCAAAACCAAAAAGGAGAATTAAGCTATACGGTTTTTTATAACAACGAAGCTGTAATTGACACTTCATATTTAAGTTTCGATTTAAAAAATCAACCTTCCTTAAAAGAAGGGTTTGAAATAGTGAAATCAAACTTAAGTTCGATGGATGAAATATGGCAAATGCAATGGGGAGAACAAATCGATGTAAAAAACAATTATAATCAGTTAGT
>JAGLKH010000447.1 GCA_023141985.1 Flavobacteriaceae bacterium
GTATTCCACCAATAATCATAAGCAATTGCTGTATTATTATTTCCCCAATCGATTCCAGAGAAACGACCAATTGTTTTAACTAATGGAGAGCCAATATCTTTAAAAGGAGCATCTAATTGAAATACCTGATCTCTATAAGGTACTTCTTTAGCAGCATCTCCTTCATCTAAAGCTTCAGCCCAAACCAGTGTTGCCGGTTTGTCTCCTCTCCAGGAAAGATTTCTCTTGCCTTTTCTAACAGACATAAATCCTTTTGGTAGATCTTCAATTAAAGGCACTTGTAATACTGTGCTTATTAAAGTTGCGTTGGCATTATAGATATTGGTTTTTGAAGGAAACCTACCATAAGTCACTAGATAAGAAAATGGTTTTTCTATGGTAGTTATCATTACATAATTGCCATCCGGAGAAAAGGAAATCCTGCTGTACATATCACTTTTCATCCAAGATGTTTTATTACCATTTAAATCTACCTTATATAATTCAGAAAGTACTAATTGTTCAAAATTATGTTCATCAGTTTTGTTTTTTAATAGATCTTGATATGTTCTGTTTTGTGCTTTTTTACCAGCTTCACTAACAGATATAGTTGGACCAGTTGGAACTGCAGTTTTTGTATCAATAAGTGCTTGTTTTTCTTTTGATATTACTTTTATTAACAATGAATTATTGTCTTTAAACCATGAGAAAGGTCTTCTTGTATTTGCATTAAGGTTTGCTTCTGTTAGTCTTTTTGCAGATTTAGAAACAACATCTAAGACCCAAAGCTCTACACCATTTTTAACTGTATTAGTAAATGCCATCATTTTTTGGTTTGGAGACCAGTAAAAGTTTGCATAACGGCCATTTGTTGGCAAACCACTTATTTCAGTTTCGTTTCCATTTCTACCAATACGCACTTTTACATTTGTGTAATAACTCTGTCTGCTGTTGATATTAGTTTTAGGATTTATTCTTAATCCTGCAAGTCGCATTTCTTTTTCAGAAAGTTCATCAATACTTTTGAATCTGCTTCTGTAAAGGAAAACAATATTTTCGCCTTTGCTATCTATTCGAATTGAAGGTGCTAAAGGCGCTTCAGCTAATTCAAGAATTTCCTGAGACGGTTTTTGGTAAGTAACATTTTCTTGAGAATACGTTAATGTGCTCAGGAACAAAACAATTAAAAAGATTAGATTTTTCATTTTTGGTTGTGTTTAGTTATAAGAGATGTAAAGCTACTAAATTGATGGTATTAGTATTATTAAATGTAAGTTAAAAATAAAGATTCATTAATCTATTGTATATTTCTTTTTATATAATATATTTTCGAAGTGTTAAAAAATGTTTATATAGTAATACTCTATTTTATTAATTCACTAAATTTGAGTTTACAAAATTTATAAAGAAGCAAAAAACTAACTGATTTCCACCTACGTGGAAATGACAAAAATATTTATTCAATGTATAATTCTAGAATAATAGGCTTAGGTAAATATCTTCCTGATAATGTGGTTACTAATGATGATTTGTCGAAACTCATGGATACAAATGATGAGTGGATACAAGAGCGTACAGGTATAAAAGAGCGTAGATGGATTAAAAAAGGGAGTGAAGACACTTCAGCTGTAATGGGGGCAAAAGCAGCAAGAATTGCTATTGAACGTGCTGGTTTAACAAAAGATGATATTGATTTTATTGTATTTGCGACTTTGAGTCCTGATTACTATTTCCCTGGATGTGGTGTGCAAATTCAAGAAATGCTCGACATGAAAACTGTTGGAGCTCTAGATGTACGTAATCAATGTTCTGGTTTTGTATATGCACTTTCTGTGGCAGATCAATTTATTAAAACTGGAATGTATAAAAATGTATTGGTTATTGGATCCGAATATCATTCTAACGGTTTAGATGTGACGACACGAGGTAGAGGTGTGTCGGTAATTTTTGGTGATGGTGCAGGCGCTTGTGTATTGTCGAGAGAAGAAGATAACACTAAAGGAATACTTTCTACACATTTACATAGCGAAGGTAAGTATGCCGATAAGTTAATTGTTGCTTCGCCGAGTATAGGAAATTGGGTTCCTGAAATTATAGCTTCTAAAGGAGAAGACATTTCTTATTTTCCTTATATGGATGGTACTTTTGTATTTAAAAATGCTGTTGTTCGATTTAGTGAAGTTATTACAGAAGGCTTAACAAAAAATAATTTAGCAAAAGAAGATATCGATTTGTTTATTCCACATCAAGCGAATTTGCGTATTTCTCAATTTGTGCAAAGA
This sequence comes from Flavobacteriaceae bacterium, assembly GCA_023141985.1. Lineage (GTDB taxonomy): Bacteria > Bacteroidota > Bacteroidia > Flavobacteriales > Flavobacteriaceae > PRS1. The sequence goes on from JAGLKH010000447.1 coordinate 2,262, forward strand.
AGGTTTGGTTTGAATGATAACCAGGTATTTAACAATATTATGAAATATGGAAATACAACTGCAGCATCAATTATTATAGCACTTACTGAAGCATGGGAACAAGGTAGAGTAAAAGAAGGTGATACTGTTGTGTTAGCTGCTTTTGGTAGTGGTTTTACTTGGGGAAGTGCAATTATTCGATGGTAACATCGAATTCCCACGAAAGTGGGAATCTTATGAAACATCCATAACTAAAAATTTGATACCTAAGGGAATGATTATATGGATGTTCCATGTGACCTTTAAAAACAATAAATATAATCTCATAAAAAGTAGCTGAATCATTCTCATTTAATAGATTAATATTTTAATGATCTCAAATTCTTCCTTTTTATATTTTTTTCGATAATTATTTGAATGGATTTATTATTGTTTTAGAGCCTCATACCATTTA
>JAGLKH010000448.1 GCA_023141985.1 Flavobacteriaceae bacterium
GTAATCTCAATGTTAAGCATTGAGGAAATATTATTAAATTGAAAACCCGAAGTCTTAAACTTCGGGTTTTCTTATTAATAACCAAACATTAACACTAACCATCAACTATTATGTAGGTTATTAATGGTTTATTTATTTTTTTAGAACAGTCCTCCACCTTCTTTTTCATCTTTATCTCTGCGTTTACGAGATTTTGCTCTATATTTTCCACCACCAAAGCGATATGATAAACTGGCTGCTACGGTATTACTTTCCCAATTAAATTCAATTTCTTGCTTGAAAGGTCTGTTTGCTTCTCCAGAGAATTGCATTGTATTAAAAACATCATTAAAGCTTAAACTAAATGTAGCTTTACTATCAAGAAAACTATAACGCATTCCCAGATTTACAAAATACATTGGGTCTACATCAAATTGAATACTTTTATTTTTTCCTCTATAGAATCCAAATGCTGTAAATGATAAACTTTTACTGACTTTAAAATTATTGTACATTCTAAAGTTCCATGCTAAGTTGTCTACTTCAACAGTTTCTAAAACTATATCACTTTCAGTTGCAATTTCTGATGGAGCAGTTAGTCTTTCACTTATACTTTTTTGTGTTTGTGAGTAAAAATCAAAACTTCCATTAATACTCCACCATTTTGCCGGACGGTAATTGGTGGAAAATTCAAAACCAAAAGCTGAAGTATCGTCAAAATTATCGTCTGTTAAAATTAATCTGTTTAAATCTGCTCTATCAATTAAAACTACAGTTGAAATTTCGTCTTTTATAACCCTATAGAATAACCCTGCAGTAATACTTCCCTTCTCTAGTTTTCTTGTATAATTTGTTTCAAATGAATTGGTGAATTGTGGCTGCAATTTTTGGTTTCCGAATTTAGAAATTAAAGGTGTACTAAATTCAGGTAGGGGATTTACTTGTCCCACTCCAGGTCTGTCAACACGTCTGCTATAGCTTAACTGATACGAATTTTTTTCAGATGGTGTATAAGTAAAGAATGCGGATGGATAAACCTGAAAATAATCATTATCAAATGGGATAGAAGTATTTACATTAGTTTCTAGATCAGTTTCTAAAGCCAGAGTTTCAACTTTAACATTTTCTGCACGTAATCCTATTTGATAAGTCCATTTTTCGAATTTCTTACTATATGTTGCATAAGCTGAAAAAATATCTCTACTATAATCAAAATAGGTTGTAGTGGGGATGTATGCTCCCAATATATTTTGAGAACGTCCATCCGATTCATAATTAATAGTATTATTGAATAATCTTGCTTGCAATCCTAATTCTAATTTAGTGGTTTCTGATAGAGGATCAACATAATCTAAATTAATAGTTGTACGATCTCTCTCTGTATCGTTAAGCTCAAAATAATTAGGTCTTATAATAAATCCGGAGAAAGAGTTATCAGTTCTTGAGTCTCCATTATAAGTATTATAATCTACTTCAAGTTCAATATTTTGTCCTTCTTTGTTAAAATCTAATTTATAATCAAAATTATATTGTTGAGAAGTGTTGTCTCCATCATTTGATATAATTTGACTTTGATCGAAAGCAGAATCGCTAAAAAA
>JAGLKH010000449.1 GCA_023141985.1 Flavobacteriaceae bacterium
TGAAATAGTATTCTTATCGTTTAAATAAAAATCAAGACCAACTTTAAATGAATGAGACTTTCTATCATCTAAAATATCAATATTTTGAAGTGTGTTTTGTTCAACTCTATCTATAAACCCGTAATTAACATTTTTAGAAATATTATTACTATAGTTTCCAAATAAATTAAATTCACCATTACGATAATTCATATTTAAAGAACTATTAAATTTTGGTTCCTTTTCATATCTCAAACCAACACTTGTACTACCATTAAATCCAATCATAGTATTTTTATGTAATACAATGTTAATAATGCCACTCATACCTTCAGGGTTATATTTTGCTGAAGGATTGGTAATTAATTCTATAGATTTAATTGATGTTGAAGGAATTTGTTTTAACAATTGTGCAGTAGGAATGTTAGATAATTTACCGTCTACCATTACACGTACATTTTGGTTTCCACGCATACTAATATCTCCAGTTTGAGGGTCTAAACTCACAGATGGAATACCAACCATAATATCTGAAGCTGTACCACTTGCTGCTAAATCCTTTCCTATATTAATAACCTTTCGATCTACTTTTTGTTGTATAGTAGAAACCTCTGCTATAACAGTAACTTCATCTAAACCAGCAGCTTCCTCTTCTAACAAAATAACACCAAAATCTACTTTACGATTGCCTTTTTTAATAGTAATTTCTTTAACTACAGCTTTGTAACCTATATATTGAATGGTTACAGTAATATTTCCTTCCGGAATTTTTGTGATTTTAAATGTTCCATCATCTAAGGTAATTCCTCCTGTTACAATTTCTCCTTCAGAGTTTTTTATAATTACGTTTACATAAGGTAAGGGCTCGTTGAGCGAAGCATCTATAACTTTGCCTGAGATGGATCCATCTACAAGTGCTTCATTTTCAGTTGCGTGTGTGTTTAAAATAATAAATAGAGATAATACACACAGGGTGATTAGTTTTTTCATTGATTGATTTTTTGATTGATTTTTGATTATATAGAATAGACGACTATTTTCACATTTTGTTACTAGTTTTAATAGTTCTTAACATCCTTTTAACACTACCAAACGAGCATGTTAAATTTTTATCACCCTAGAAATGACTAATAGCGAACAGCATGTGTCCGTTAAAAAACAATAGATATAAACACATGAAAAATAGAACTCTTGTTTTGGGTGCATCATTAAAACCAAATAGATATTCAAATCTGGCTAAACATAAATTGGTAAATTACGAAGTAGACGTTGTAGCTTATGGTTTAAAAGAAGGTGAAATTTCTGGAATAATAATCGATACAGAGTTGAAATTTTATGAAGATATTGGTACTGTTACACATTATATAAACCCTCAAAGGTAAAAGGATTATTACGATTATATAATCTCACTGAACCCAAAGCGCGTTATTTTTAATCCGGAAACAGAAAGCCCATAATTTTATCAGATTTTAAGAGGTAATAAAATTGATTTTGAAGTAGCCTGTACTTTAGCTCTCCTTTCTACGAATTAGTATTAAACCAATAAATGTTAGCAAGCCATTAATTGGGAGTAACTCATAGCCAACAACATAGCCGCCAATACTTTCAGGTGGTATTGTACCCAAAGCATAGGATATAGTTGCCGAACATAAAGCAACTATCCAAACATATTTATCTTTTATTTTATAATTGGTAAAAATACCAAATGCAAATAAGCCAAGTAAAGGGCCATAAGTATAACCTGCAACGGTAAGCAAGCTGTCTATGACATTGCTGTTTAAAACATACTTAAAAATAATAATTACAATAACGAGCATGATGCTCATAGCAATATGAGTCTTTTTACGAATACTTTTTTGTTGGTTTTGAGGCTTCTTTTCAATATTTAAAAAATCAACACAAAATGAGGTAGTCAATGATGTTAAAGCACTATCAGCACTACTATAAGCTGCTGCGATTAAACCTAGCATAAAGGTAATGGCAACTGTAATGCCTAAGCCACTGTTTAAGGCAATTTCAGGAAAAAGTAAATCCGTTTTTGGGCTACCATCCATCATCGGAATAGCAATATTATGCTTCTTAGCATAAATAAATAATAGTGCGCCTAATAGCATAAACAAAAAGGTAACTGCTACAAGCACTATACTAAAGGAGATCATGTTTTTTTGAGCATCTTTTAGTGTTTTACAGGTCAAATTCTTTTGCATCATATCTTGATCCAGACCTGTCATGCAAATGGTAATAAACATACCTCCAAGAAATGATTTTATAAAATGACTGCGCTCTAAAAAACTATCTGTAACCAGAACTTTGCTATATTCTTTTAGCTCATTAGATGCTAAAAATTCAGAAAAGCTCCAACCTAAACTTTCATTAATAAAATAAATAGATAAAATTACAGCAACAATCATAAAAAGCGTTTGCAAAGTATCTGTCCAAACAATGGTTCTAATACCACCTTTATTAGTGTAAATCCATATCAATAAAATAGAAATTACAACAGTAATTTCAAAAGGGACATTCCAGGCATCAAAAACAAATTGCTGTAGTACAATAGCTACTAAAAAAAGTCTGAATGCCGCTCCCAAAACACGTGATATAAAGAAGAAAAATGCTCCGGTTTTATGGCTTACAACTCCAAACCGTTGTAGTAAATACTCATAAATAGAGGTTACATTTAACTTATAGTATATTGGCATTAATACAAAGGCAACTACAAAATAGCCTACCATATAACCTAATACAACTTGAAAATAGCTAAACTGTGAACCATCAATCCAACCTGGAACTGAAATAAAAGTGACTCCTGAGAGTGAAGCGCCAACCATTCCAAAGGCAACTATATACCAAGGAGATTTTTTTCCGGCTTTAAAAAAGTCTGCATTGCTGTCGTTTTTTCCGGTAAAATAAGAGATTAATAAAAGAAGGCCAAAATAGGCAGCAATGAGTATAAGAATTTGTGTTGCGCTCATAAATATGAAAAATCAACAGCCAAAATACAAATTTCAAATCAAATAGAAACATTTGTGTATTTGTGGTGAAAAAAGTTTAAAAATTGTAAATTCGCAGTTATGGAGTTTTCTTCAAAATTACTTGAAAATGCAGTAAACGAAATGTCACAATTCCCGGGAATTGGCAGGCGCACAGCATTGCGTTTAGTTTTGCATTTATTACGACAGCCACAAGAACAAACCACTCAATTGTCTCAAGCATTACAAAGCATGCGAAGTGAAATTAAGTTTTGTAAAAGTTGCCATAATATTAGCGATGTAGAATTATGTGAAATTTGTGTAAATCCGCATAGAAATAGTGACATTATATGTGTAGTAGAAGACATAAGAGATGTTATGGCTATAGAAAGCACAAGTTCTTTTAGAGGATTGTATCATGTGCTTGGTGGTAAGATTTCACCAATGGATGGAGTAGGCCCACACGATTTAAATATCGTTTCGTTAGTAGAGAAAGTGAAGCAGGGAAACATAAAAGAATTAATTTTTGCTTTAAGCTCTACAATAGAAGGAGATACCACTAACTTTTATATTTATAAACAAATACAGGGACTTGATATCATTACAACAACAATTGCAAGAGGAATTTCGGTTGGTGATGAAATTGAATATGCCGATGAAGTTACACTTGGTAGAAGTATTATTAATAGAATTCCTTTTGAAATTTCGTTAAAAGCATAATAGAATTGAAGCTTTCCGTCGTCATATTAAACTACAATGTACGTTACTTTTTAGAGCTGTGTTTAAAAAGCGTTCAAGCAGCTATTTCAACTATTGATGCCGAAATAATTGTAGTTGATAATAATTCTACAGATGAAAGCTGTAACATGGTAAAGCAACTTTTCCCTGGAGTTACATTGATAGAGAACAAAGAAAATTTAGGATTTTCAAAAGGAAACAATCAAGGAATTATTTTATCTAAAGGTGAATATATATGTATTTTAAATCCAGATACTGTCGTAGCAGAAGATTCATTTACTTCACTTTTACGGTTTGCTCAAAAAAAAGAAAAACTTGGAATCATTGGCTGTAAACTTATTGATGGAGCAGGACAGTTTTTACCTGAAAGTAAGCGAAATATTCCAATGGAAAAAGTTGCTGTTAAGAAAATATTTGGTAATTCAAAAGAATATTATGCCAATCATCTAGATCAGGATGTAACTGGAAAAGTTGATATTTTAGTTGGCGCATTTATGTTTGTTAGACGTAGTGTTTATAATCAAGTTAATGGGTTTGATGAAGACTATTTTATGTATGGAGAAGATATAGATTTGTCTTATAGAGTTTTAATGGCTGGTTATAATAACTATTACTTTGCTGATACTACAGTAATCCATTATAAGGGAGAAAGTACACTAAAAGATAAGGATTACGCCAAAGGCTTTTATAATGCAATGCAAATATTTTATGAAAAGCATTTTAAGAGTAATGTATTGTTTGATACTTTGGTTTGGTTAGGAATTAAGATAGCTTACTTTTTTAGGAATGAACCTAAAATCGAAATTAAAAAAGTAAAAAAATATGTTTTAGTTTCTAATACTATTAATGATAGACTTAAACAAACTTTATCTAAAGAGATAGTATTAAAAATGCATCTTAATGATATACAAAAGGGAGACGAGATTATCTTTGATACAAATGTTATAAGTCTTAAAGAAATAATAAAACATTTTTCTAATAGCGAATTAAATAAGTTAGTTACATTCAAGATTTTACCAAAAAAATCAAACTATATTATAGGAAGTAACAGCTCAAGATTTCGAGGAGAAGCGATTTGTTTTAAATAGAATTTATTGAAGAGACT
>JAGLKH010000045.1 GCA_023141985.1 Flavobacteriaceae bacterium
AAAGAACTTCTTTAATTAATGATGCTGCTCGTGTATATAAAGGTGGTTCCTGGAAAGATAGAGACTATTGGTTAGATCCGGCACAAAGAAGATTTTACCCGGAAGATATGGCAACAGACTATATTGGGTTTAGATGTGCAATGTCTAGAGTTGGCTCTAAAAGTAAAGCAAAACATAAAACTAAAAATTAACATCATTTAGTTTAAAATATATAAGTCCTAACATTTTAGTTAGGACTTTTTTATTACATTTATATTTCATGACTATAGAAAAACTTCATCAAATATTTTTAACCTGTAGTTCTGTTTGCACAGATACAAGAACTATTAAAACAGATGACCTCTTTTTTGCCTTAAAGGGAGATACTTTTAATGCTAATACATTTGCTAAAGAAGCTATAAAGAAAGGTGCTAAATACGCTATTATAGATGAAGAAGAATATGCTATTAATTCTAATTACATTTTAGTAAATAATGTATTAAACACACTCCAACAATTAGCAAAGTATCATAGAACATATCTAAACATAAAAATAATAGCGCTTACAGGAAGTAATGGTAAAACGACTACAAAAGAACTTATTAATTGTGTGCTGCAAAAAAAGTATAAGACAGTTGCTACCAAAGGTAATTTAAACAATAATATAGGTGTACCGCTTACATTGCTCTCTATGGATTCAACTACTGAAATTGGTATAGTAGAAATGGGAGCAAATCATCTTAAAGAAATAGAATTTTTGTGCAATATTACCAATCCGGATTATGGCTATATTACTAATTTTGGAAAAGCACATCTTGAAGGTTTTGGTAGTTTAGAGGGTGTTATTGAGGGTAAAAGTGAACTATACCTTCATTTAAAACAAAATAACAAACTCATTTTTATTAATGCAGATGATGATTTACAATTAAAACAACTTAAAGACTATAACAACTATTATAGTTTTGGGACATCTAAAAAAGCACAAGTAAAAATAGAATGTATTGATGCCAATCCTTATGTACAAATAAAATACAACAACAAAGTAATTAAAAGTAAGCTCATAGGAAAATATAATTTTAGCAATATCTCCGCTGCAATTGCCATTGGCAACTATTTTAAGATAAGCACAATTGATATTAAATCTGCAATTGAAACTTACAGCCCAGAGAATAACCGGTCTCAAATTATTGAGAAAGACTCAAATACAATAATTTTAGATGCTTACAATGCCAACCCAACAAGTATGAAAGCCGCTTTAGACAATTTTGATAGTATGGAAGGAAAACATAAAATCGCCATTCTTGGCGATATGTTTGAGTTAGGACAAGATGCTGAAAAGGAACATCAAACCTTTGTAGAATATGTAGCACAGTTACATTTAGATGAAATATATCTCGTTGGTGAAAATTTTTATAAGACTAATATTAAATCTAACAAGATAAAATATTATAGAACTTTTGAAAATTTAAAAGCAGCTTTAAAAGAAACTAATATTAAGAACCATACTATGCTTATAAAAGGATCTCGGGGTATGGCTTTGGAACGTGTTTTGGAATTGTTTTAAACTTGGCTTAATAATAACAACTTTCAAATAGCTATAATTAAATTACCAAAATCCATTATACAAGGTTTATTTTTTTGCAGAAATAAAAAATCTGTACTTCTGTACAGGTTTTTCGATTGATGTGGGTCATACTGGATTATTTTTAATGATCCAAAGAAATCCACTCCTGCAAATGAAAAATATAAATGCTAAAGCATTTGCTTTTTTATTTCTGCAAAAGCTTT
>JAGLKH010000450.1 GCA_023141985.1 Flavobacteriaceae bacterium
CTTGTGCAAAATTATGTTGCGATAATCTAAAGAATTTTATCATTAGTTAGTTGATTTTCTTTATGAAGAACACATATGGTAAATACACCAGTTTGTTCATTGATTAAATATAGCAAATAATACTCAATACAAATCACACAAGATCACTATGGAATGATTGTACAGAAAAAGGTAAGTCTAGAAATGAGTAAATTAATGAATAACAAAGGTTAACCCTTTAAGAAATTGAGTGTTTTTTTTGGTTTAAAAGTGTTTGCAATTATCACAAAACAACTTCACAATTTTATATCTTATTTGCATTATTTAACAAATAAAGTTTTAAAACTCCACATATTAAAAATCACTATTTGGAATGCCGTAATTACTTTTATGAAGTAAATGAAACATAAAGCAAGAGATTAAGATACTATCTCCTCTAAAAAGAAACATTTGCAACAAAAATTGAAGACTTTAATTTTGGTTTTTAAAGTTTCAAAATAGCCTTTAAGTCTATTGCAACATAGGTGTTGATTGCTTTAAAGGAACATATTTGCCAAAACATTATTTATTAACCTTTAAATATATATATCATGAAAAAAGTTATCATTGGTTTATTCGTTTTAGGTTTTACCAGCCTAAGTTACTCACAAGTAAAAGATGAGGTAAGACAAGTTGAGTTAGAAACTATTTCCATAACTAACATTAACAAAAGTTATCTGGATAGAGTACAAGACGCTACCATGTCTGTACATGTAAAATTAATAGAAAACAGAGCGTCTAAATGTAATATTACCACATCACCAAAATACGATGGTAGAGACAAACCTTTTATAGCTGTTTTTAAATCTTCCAAAGGCTCTATAGTTGCTACTTACGATAATAAAGGAAAAATTTTAACCACTACCGAAAGGTTTAAAAATATAAAACTTCCAGATCCTGTGAGAATTTCGGTATTTAAAAATCATCCTAATTGGGCTTTGTTAAGTGTTACTTATTCTGTGTCATACCATTTTGATAAGGATGTAAGAAAAGTGTATAAGGTGAAGATAGGTAATGGTAACTTAAAAAAGAATCTAAAAATTGATTTTAGCGGAGATATAATATACTTGTCTTCTATTGAAAACTTAAATACAACTTCAACAGTTAGCTACATTAATCAAAATGAATAGTTGAAGACGCAAATAATTGAAAGTAAAACAATAAAAGATCATTCAAGAAATTGAGTGGTTTTTTGTATCCAAAATCTACTAAAAAGAGGTATAAAAAATTGGGACACTGTAAATTAAGTTGAGATGACTTTAGCCATTGGCATAGAAATTGATCGAATATAAAAAAAGATAAAAATGAAGCAATTATCCATTCTTTTAGTTTTGCTTATTTTTTTTACTTCATGTATTCCTTTAAGAATTGCTCCGAACATTAAAGATTATAAAATTAAGGTTGCAAAAAAATTTAAGAGAAAACTTCCAAATAATTATGCTTTTATTTTTGAAGACCCTAAAGAAGCGGATGATTTTTACCATTTTATAAATCTAAAATATGAATTAAATCATAACAATGTTGAGCGGAATGTCCCATTTGCAGTTAATAATAAAAAATACTTTCTATCATTTTATGAAACAACTATACCAACTAAGACTTTAGACTTCTTCCCTGTTTTATTTGAAGCTACAATAGCAATGACGTTAGGTGGTCAGGATTCTTATGGTGGAGAGGTTGAAATCACAAGAACTAATTCCTGGTATTTAGTATTAACTGTTTGTGATCCAAATTTGGAAGACTGCCTTGAGCCTAATAATAAATATAGAGCCGAGGTCTTAAGTTATTTACGAGACCTTAAGCTAGAATATTTAAGTAGTTATAATAATGTTGTGCATTATTAAATAGAAAAAATTAGGGGTTATATTTATTCACTGTATTTTATTCCAAGTTGCCAACTTTTTCAGAAGAATTTATAGTGGAGAATAAACTTCTTATTGCTAGAAAGCATATGCAAATACTGTGTTGTTGTATAATGATGTACCTATGGAGATAGTTAGTAAGCTGTTAGGTCATTCTAGCATGAAGATAACACAGGGTAGTTATGGTAAAGTTCAAAGGAAGATTAGTGATGAAAAACAGAAGTTAAAGGGGAAGTGATTAGTTGCTTTCCTATTTTATTATTTTTTTGAAGAGTTATCAATATTTTCATCAGATTGAATTAGCCTACCTGTTTTCTTGTTATTAATAATGTTATTAATTTCTTCTTGGAAAGAATTCGTGAAAGTGACTTTATTTACCTTCCATATTTCTATAGCAGCATCATTTCTAAGAAGTAATCTTTTAATGATTATTTGGTATCTACTCCAAACTTCATGTTCAAGTAAACCATTTCAATATTGATAATAGGCATTTTCAAAAACCCTGAAATTAACATGTTGTTGAGCAACAAGCTGTTCCCATTCTATTCCAGTTAAATCAAGTTTGTTCTTTGTTTTATAGGTTCTAATTTTCATTTGGTTTTGTTTGTACACTGCTCTCTAAATAACCATTTAAAAACAAACGATCCCATATCCACCTGAGGAGGACACGGTAAGGGATTATATTGAAAGTGAGAAGGTTAAGAATATATGTTTGAGTTTAAAAAGTAACGTTGTTTTATCGGCTTTGTTTTTTACTTTTGGATAATATGAATTCCCTTTAATGGCATACTTTGAATAAATTTTGTTTAGAGCTAATCTTTAGTTTTGTAGTAGTTTTAAAGCCTCCGTTAAATCTTTCTTTTTATTTCTACTTAAAGGAATTTCAAAGTCACCAACTTCAATTTTTGTACTGCTAAACCTATCTATTTTAGCAAGGTTTACTAAATAAGATTTATGAGTTCTTAAAAATTTATCACCTGGTAATTCTGCTTCAAAAGATTTCATTGTAGATAATACAAGGAATTTATTTTCTTCTGTAACTATCTTCACATAGTCACCATGTGCTTCAATCCATTTAATGTCTTTAAAAAAAACCTGATGTTTTTTATGATCACTTTTAATAGTAAAATACTCCCCATCATTTTCATAAACTCCTAGCTTTAATTTGTGTTGTTTTAGTGCCTTTTCTACAGCAGCATTAAAGCGTTCTTTTGTAATTGGTTTGTGTAAATAATCTGTAGCATCATAATTAAAAGCTTTAAACGCATATTTAGTTTTACCGGTAATAAAGATAATTTGTGGTTTGTTGTTTAATATATCTAAAAGTTCAAATCCCGTTAAACCGGGCATTTCAATATCTAAAAAGATTAAGTCTACCTGATGTTTTTGTAATCCATCATTGGTTTCTAAAGCACTGCTATATTCAGCAATTAAGTTAAGAGATTGGTGATTCTCAACTAGCTTAACTATTGAGAGCCGTTGAATTGTTGAGTCATCTACTACTACACAGTTTAAGGTCAAAACAATTAATATTTTAAATTATTATAACGACTAGGGTTCTGTAATTTACAAAAAATTTATGAAGTGAAAGAAAGTTTGCTTCCCACTTTGAATATTATAGCATCATATTTCCAGAAAAACTTTTGCTGGCATTGTGTTGCTTTATAATGATATACCAATGGAGATAGTTAGTAAGTTATCAAGTCATTCTAGTATGAAGATCACACAGGATAGTTATGGTAATGTCCTGGAAAAGAAGATTAGTTTAGAGATGGAGAGGTTAACAAATTATTTACAATATTATAAGCATATCCGTTTTTAACTTAGCATACTCGAAAATTTATGCGGCTTTTATCTTGTCACCACCAACCTAATATCTTCCACCAAAGTAAACCACCACATAACCAAATAATAATATGAAATAAAGAAACTATAAAGCCTATAGAAAACCACTTAGGAGTTTGTACATAATTCAGGCCAAAATATATGATAACAGGTCCAGATGAATAGCTTGTTAAGCAACCGCTTAAGTTTGAAAAATAAGCAAAAATAGCCGCAGCAATCAATGGATAACCACCAACTGCCAATACTACAGCTAAAAATATAGAAACCATAGCAGAAATATGTGCTGTTAGCATAGAAAAGGCATACATTGAATAAAAATAAATTATGCCAAGTATAATAATTGTAGTTAGACCGCTAAATCCAATTACTTGATCTTTTGTCAATAAAATAAACCAATCTATAAAACCATAATCTTTTAATAAATTAGCCATAGTAAGTAACCCACCTAACCAAATTAATGTATCCC
>JAGLKH010000451.1 GCA_023141985.1 Flavobacteriaceae bacterium
TTGTTTGTAAAGTTTTCCAAAACGTGCAAAATCGCGGGCATTACTAGCGACGCAACAGTATGTTTTTTCTAACCCTTCTTCTTCACTGTCCAATTGCCAAAAAGCTTCGTTCTCAGCTCCGATTGGTCTCCAGAATTTATCGCTTAAATAGTCAGCTAATTTTTGACCTGTAGCTTTCTCAATTACCATTCCTAAAAGTTGGGTGCTTCCACTCAAATACTTATAAGATTGCCCTGGTTCTTCTGTGACTTTCACACCAAGCATCATTTTTTCTAAATCATCATCAAAATAGGCTCTTGTCATAATGGATAAAGGAGAGTAATAAGCTTCATCCCAATTTAAACCAGAGGCCATAGACGATAAATCGCCAACGGTCATTTTTGCGGCTAATCCTTCTTTAAATTCAGGATAAAAAGCGCTAACAGGTTGATCTAAACCTTTTATCTTACCTTCCATAATGGCTTTTCCTAACATTGCAGAAACCATACTTTTTGCCATAGAAAACGAATTGCTTTTGGAGTCTTTATTAAAACCATCGTAATAATTTTCGAACCAAATACTATCGTTTTTTATAATTAGGTAAGCTATTGTTCCTTTATCATTATTTAAATTTGTAAGTGTTTCAGTTTCTTTGACGGTATTATAGCTTTTATGTAAATTCCAAGGTTGTGCAGTTCCATTTTCGATAGTTCTATTATCAAAAACCTTATAATCTTCAAGGTAGGCTGTTTTATGCCCTTTTCCATATATGGTTCTTACCGCTTTTATCAAATAATCATAATCAAAAATATAAAGCGTAATAATGAGCAATCCGAATAGAATAACTATCCATTTTAAAAGTTTTTTTAGAAATTTCATTTGAGTAAGTTTATTTTTTTTTAAATATAAGGAATAATAGTATGTTATGGATTCCCTCCTTCGAGAGAATGACAATTAAAATAGAGATTGTTGTTTGTATGGGCTTTCATGCTCTAACAGCCATTGTTTTCTACTTAATCCTCCTGCATAACCAGTAAGACTGCCATCACTACCAATAACACGATGACAAGGGACAATAATCCAAAGTGGGTTTTTGCCATTAGCATTTGCTACTGCTCTTATGGCTTTTACATCTCCAATTTGTTTTGATAATTCTAAATAAGACAATGTTTTACCAAAAGGAATAGTTTGTAATTTTTTCCAAACTTGCTTTTGGAATTGTGTGCCTTGCAGATTTAATATTAAGCTGAAATTTTCTCGCTCTCCTTTAAAATACTCTTGAAGTTGATATACACAATCTTGAAGTTCTTCTGGAATATTTTGAGTGATTTCATCTTCCGAATTCAAAACTGTAACAGAAGCAATACCAAATTCATCGCCAATAATTTTAGCAAAACCAAGAGGCGTTTCTATAGTACAACTGCTCATTTGTCTCCAGGTTTTTTCTCTTCAATAATACCTAGGCGTTTTGCTCTACTTTCCCAACTTTTTCTTGCTAATAGTTGTAGATCTGCAACATTATCACTCTCATCCATAATTTCCAAACCTAAAAGTGTTTCTATAACATCTTCTTGACTTACCAATCCACTTACAGAGCCATATTCATCAACAACCAAAGCAATATGTTCCCGTTTAGCAATTAAAGTTTCAAACAATTCGGGAATTGGTAAATTACGTGTGGTAACCAATAATTCTCGTTTTATGGATTTTAGTGATTTGTCACCATTTCCTTTTATTATACTTTCAAGTAAATTGTCTTTTAAAAAATATCCTGAAATTTCATCTGTATTACTAACATAGATTGGAATTCGAGAAAACTTTAAATTTGGATTTTCATCATAAAAAGTTTTTATTTTCATTTTCTCTGAAGCTATTTTCATAACGGTTCGTGGGGTCATAATATCTTTAACACGGATTTCTTTAAAGTTGATAAGGTTTTTTATAATGGTACTTTCAGATTCCTGGAAAACACCTTCTTCTTGAGCAATATCAGTCATGGCATGAAAATCTTCTCTACTCAAAACACTACCATGAGCACCTTTGCCAAATAACTTAGTAAACAGGCGAAGTATCCAGATAATGCCAGTCCATGTAAAGAAAAATATTAAAGCGTTTAAAATTGTTGCAGAAATTCCCGCTAATTGTTTCCAATAGGTTGCTCCTATGGTTTTTGGAATAATTTCTGAAATAACTAAAATTAAAATCGTCATTATTGCAGATACTATCATGATTGAATTATCACCATTACCAAAAACTTTTTCGGCTTGCACACCAACTAAAATTGCACCTACAGTATGCGCAATGGTATTTAAAGTAAGAATAGCAATTAGTGGCTTATCGACATCTTTTTTTAGTGCTTCAAGAGAATTAGCAAATGTTTTTCCTTCTTTCTTTTTTACAGTAATGAAAGTTGGCGAAACACTTAATAATACCGCTTCGAGAATTGAACACAAGAAGGAAATGAAAATAGAGATAATTGCATAAAAAAAGAGTAAACTCATGGAGTGCTTTTAAAGTTCTAAAGTACTAATTATTTGTCAATTTAGTTTTTAATTTTTATCTTCCTATAGAATAATTGCTGTAAAGCAGGTCTTATATTAAGATTGTATATATTTCGATGTGTTCGCGTTGGATATACTCTATTAGATAGAAAAATAAAAACTAATTGAGTTTTTGGGTCTGCCCAAACAAAAGTCCCTGTAAATCCTGAATGCCCAAAGCTTTCAGCACTTACTTCTGGAGCAGGATAAGATTGTTTTATACTTAAGGTATCATTACCAATTAAAGGCTTATCAAAACCTAATCCACGGCGGTTATTATTTTCAGGAAATTGAATTTTAGTAAATTCGTTTAGTGTAGATTCTTTTACATATCGTTTACCATCATACATGCCTTTTTGCATATACATTTGCATTAGTTTTGCCAAATCGTTTGCAGTACCAAACAAACCGGCATTTCCGGAAATACCTCCAAGAAGTGCAGCATTCTCATCGTGAACCCAACCTTTGGTAAGATCTTTTCTGAAGAGAGAATCTTGTTCTGTTGGTACAATATTGTTTTTAAATTCTTTTAAACTTGGGTTAAAGCCTAAAGTATTACATCCTAATGGATGATAAAAGTTTTTTTGAAGATAAGATGAATACGATTCTCCCGTTATATTTTCAATAAGTTGTGGATAGATAAGAAAGCTTAACCCTGAATATTTATAGATTTTATCATCACTTACTTTAGACCTTTTTATTTTTCTAAACACCTTTTTTTTAAATCGTTTACTAATGTAAATATTATTATAGGCTTGAACAGGAAAACTTTTATTTGCCTTTCTTCTTGCAAAGCGCTTTTTTAAACGACCATTTTTCATGACATCATTTAAAAAAACGATATAAGGCTGTAATCCGGATTGATGAGATAAAAGTTCACGAAGTGTTAATTGGTTTTTGTCTTTTCTATGTTTCCAGGATTTCCAATAGACACTAAAAGGAACATCTAAATCTAATTTTTGGTCATCATACAATTTCATTAGCGCAGGTAATGGCCCTGTTATTTTTGTAACTGATGCTAAATCGTAAATATCGTCTAAGGCAACTTTTTGTATACTATCGTATGTATGAAAACCATAAGCTTGATGAAAAATAATTTCATTGTTTTTTGCAACAAGCAATTGTGCTCCTGGAAATGCTTGTTCTTTAATGCCTAAATGCATTATAGAATCCACCTTGGTTTGAATATAATCAGCGTTTAATCCAACAGATTCAGGTGTGTCCTGTTGTAATTGAGCATTAATAAATTGAATGCTAAAAAGAAAATAGCAAAGTTTTAAAAAGTGGTTTTTTAACATAAATTCAAGAATGAGAATACTCGTGTAAGTTAAGAAATCAATTTCACAATATCTTTAGCGACCCTTCGACAAAGTTTATCTTGAGCGCAGTCGAAAGGCTCAGGATGACAAAATATCGGTTCAATTTAAAAATTATTCTAACTATTAATGAGTTTAACTATATCTTTTGCGAAATAACTTGCTATAATATCGGCTCCTGCTCTTTTAAAAGCGAGTGTACTTTCCATCATCACTTGATCATGGTTTAACCATCCTTTTTCTGCAGCTGCTTTAATCATAGCATATTCGCCACTAACCTGATATACAGCCACAGGAACATCAAATTCGTTTTTCACATCCCGAACAATATCTAAATAGGCTATACCTGGTTTTACCATTACGATGTCTGCTCCTTCGTCTATATCCATTTCGGTTTCACGAAGTGCTTCATAACGATTAGCAAAATCCATTTGATAGGTTTTTTTGTCCTTTGGAACATTGTCCAAATCAACAGGGGCAGAATCTAAAGCATCACGAAAAGGCCCATAAAAAGCTGAAGCATATTTAGCTGAGTAGCTCATTATTCCGGTGTCTGTAAACCCTTCATCTTCGAGAGCCTCTCGAATGGTAATAATACGACCATCCATCATATCGCTTGGTGCCACAAAATCTGCTCCTGCGTGAGCGTGAGAGAGGCTCATTTTTGCTAAAAACTCAGCAGTTTCATCGTTGATGATTTTACCATTTTCAACAATACCATCATGACCGTAAACGGAATAAGGATCGAGAGCAACATCAGTCATCACCAACATATCCGGACATACGTTTTTTACTGTTTTAATAGCACGTTGCATCAAACCGTTTGGATTCAAAGCTTCTATTCCAGCATTGTCTTTTAAATTATCTGGAACTTTTACGAAAAGTAAAACAGATTTTAAGCCAAGTGACCAAAGTGTTTTTACTTCGTTCTCCAATAAATCTAAACTGAATCTAAAGTAGTTAGGCATCGAAGGAATTTCTTCTTTAACACCTTTGCCTTCAACCACAAAAAGAGGTACTAAAAAATCGTTAGGCGTGATTATGTTTTCACGAACTAATGATCGAATGGCTTCGTTGGTTCTTAATCTTCTATTTCTTCGTAATGGAAACATAACTTTATTTTATTTATATCCTATTTCTTCAGTTAATTCTATTTTACTTTTTGCAAAATGCCCAGAGCCAAATGCTATTTCTTTTCCAGCTTCGTTAAATAAAGAACTTTCTGCTATAAATAAATTCTTTGATTTAAATTTCACTTTTCCTATTGCTGTAATAACGCCTTTGCTTACAGGTTTTATGAGGTTAATATTGAAATTGGTTGTGAGTACAAAAACATCTTTCACAATAGAGTTTACAGCAAAAAATGCGGCATCATCCAGCAATTTAAAATAAACCGAACCATGTGCTGCTCCTAATGCGTGAAAATATTTTGGCTCTACAGTTAATTGTATTTGGGCTTTTTCATCTTCAATCTTGACAGTAGTAGTTTTGTAAATCTCCTGATTAAGATTTGCACTAAGATACATGCGTTCAAGTTTTTTATAATGCTCCATATTAATTTTCATACTCTTTTACAGCATCAATAAATGCCTTAGCATGATCTAACGGAATGTTAGGTAAAATACCATGACCTAAATTAACGATGTATTTGTCTTTACCAAAGTCATTGATCATTTGTGTTACCATTTTTTTAATCTCTGCAGGGGGAGATAATAAACGAGAAGGATCAAAATTACCTTGTAGCGTTATATTTCCACCAGTTAAATAACGTGCGTTTTGAGGTGTGATCGTCCAATCGACCCCTAAAGCCGAAGCATTACTTTTTGCCATTTTGCCTAATGCAAACCAACATCCTTTTCCAAATGCAATTACAGGAGCGTAATCTTTTAAGGCTTCAATAATTTGATTGATATATTGCCAGGAAAATTCTTGATAATCTACAGGAGAAAGCATTCCTCCCCAAGAATCAAAGATTTGAACCACATCTACACCAGCTTTTACTTTTGCTATTAAATAGCTAATAGTTGTATCTGTAATTTTTTGCAATAATTGATGTGCTGCTATTGGATTTGTGAAACAAAACTCCTTTGCTTTATCAAAGGTTTTGCTGCCTTGACCTTGTACAACGTAACATAAAATAGTCCAGGGAGAACCTGCAAAACCAATTAATGGAATCTCGTTATTCAATAATTCTTTTGTTGCTTTAATGGCTTGCATAACATAATCCAGCTCGACATTAACATCTGGAACAATAACATTATCCACACCTTTTTGATCACGCACGGGATTTGGTAAGTAAGGCCCAAAATTAGGTTTCATTTGCACCTCAATATTCATCGCTTGTGGAATCACCAAAATATCGCTAAATAATATAGCAGTGTCCATCCCGAAACGACGAATAGGTTGTACTGTTATTTCACTCGCTAATTC
>JAGLKH010000452.1 GCA_023141985.1 Flavobacteriaceae bacterium
GCTCTTAAAAATAAATCGTTTTTTATCATATTTATTTTCCGCGAAGGCGGAAATCTTTTTAATTATACTTTTTCATTTTTAATGTCATTGCGAATCACGCTATTTGGCGTGATGTGGCAATCTGTTTAATTAATATGAGATTACCACGTCACTTTCCTTTGCGCCATCTGGCCCTATCACTAAAAATGTCCACTGTACTTTTCTTTACGTTCTGTCCCACAGTGACGTTTATTTTATATGTAATTAAGATTAACCAATTCTATAACACTTTCTACAGTTGGTACTTTAGCAACCCTAATATCTTTAAAATGTTTTTTGGCTTCAGAAGCTGTACTTTCACCAATACAAAAAGCAATTTTATCAGCTTTGTTTTGTAACAGGTAACTTTTTACTGTTGATGGACTGTAAAACATTATACCTTCAGCTTTTTCATCTACTTTTTCTGAAGCAAATTTAGTACTATATGCTTCAACTTCATTTACTGTTATGTTGTTTTCGGTTAGAATATTTGGTAAATCATCTAATCGCAAATCACTACAAAAATAAGTGACTTCTGTACCTTCAAGATACTCTACAAGATATTCAGCTAATTTTTTGGCATTCTTTTCAGAATGAATCACTTTTCCAATCTTTTGCTCTACTAAACGCTTTGTTCTTCTGCCAACACAATAGATATTTTTAAACTGTAACTCATCTGCAGAAATATTTGTAATTAAAGCTTCAACAGCATTTTTACTGGTAATAATCACATTTTTTATTTCAGTTTTTAAGATGAACGGTTTTATTCTATTAATATTTATTTGGATAAAATCGGAGCCATCTACTTTAATGTCGTTATGGAACAAATTTTGTTGCGCCTCTGTCAATACTTTTGTTGAATACACATTAGCTTTTTTGTCGGATTTCTTTAAATCATCCATTAAGTGTTTGCCACCACGTTCAATAATATAGTCTGCACAATAAGTTGCTATTTTATGGTGTTCGCCTAATTTTTCGGTTCTGGAAATCTCTATTTTTTTGCTTCCATC
Source organism: Flavobacteriaceae bacterium (assembly GCA_023141985.1). GTDB lineage: Bacteria > Bacteroidota > Bacteroidia > Flavobacteriales > Flavobacteriaceae > PRS1. The sequence continues at coordinate 1,029 of JAGLKH010000452.1, forward strand.
TTTATTTAATAAAACACCTTGAAAGGATACTTGTTCGTCTTTTATAAACGCAATGGCACCAATTGGAGCAGTACAACCACCTTCTAAACGATTTAGAAACGCACGTTCAATGGTAGTGCAAATCTCTGTGTCACCGTGATTTAAATTCGCACAAACATCTTTAATAAAATCATCTTCATCTAAAGCTGTTATCATTACTGCTCCCTGTGCAGGCGCAGGAATCATCCAATTTAAGTTTATAGCATTTTTTGGCCTTATCCCAATACGCCCTAAACCAGCCGCAGCAAAAATAGCTCCATTCCAATCATTATCTTCTAACTTTTGCAAGCGTGTATTTACGTTTCCTCTTAAATCTACAAGCGTATGTGTTGGGTATCTATTTAGCCATTGTGCACGACGTCTTAAACTTCCTGTTGCAATTATAGCCTCTCTTTGAGATAAAAATTCTTCATTATTTTTAAAAACTAAGGTATCTCTAATGTTCCCTCTTTTTAAAACTGCTGCCTGGATGATACCTTTTGGTAAAATTGTTGGTACATCTTTTAAGGAATGTACAGCAATATCAATATCGTTATTGAGCATTGCAATGTCTAATGTTCTGGTAAAAATTCCAGTAATGCCTAATTCGTATAATGGTTTATTTAAAACTAAATCGCCTGTTGACTTTACAGGAATCAATTCCGTTTTATGACCTAAATTTTCAAGTTGCTGCTGGACAGTCTTTGCCTGCCAAAGGGCCAATTCACTATCGCGAGTGCCAATTCTAATGATTTTAGACATTTTCTGAAGTTTCTAACTGAAATACTTTTTTAATAAGTTCAAGACTTTCGTTAGTACGAATATCATCATCTTTTAAATGATGTGCAAAATGATTGGTGATTTTTTGAATAATATTGTTGCTGATTAACTCTGCTTGTTCTTCATTAAAGTCAGATATTTTTTTACGCTGTGTATCTAATTCAGCGATTTTGAAATCGTTTAGTTTATGTTTTAAAGCTTTAATTGTTGGAGCAAATTTTCGGGTTTCTAACCAATTATTAAATTCTAATTTCACTACTTCAATAATATCTTCAGCTATTGGAATATGAGTTTTTCTTTTTTCTAAAGTTTCATCTGTTATTTTAGATAAATCGTCTAAATGAACAAGGGTCACGGTTTTTAATTCTTCAACATTTTCATCAACATTTTTCGGAATCGATAAATCTAAAATTAAAAGCGGTTTATTAGTCTGAATAATATATTTGTCAATAGTTGGATTTTGAGCTCCGGTTGCAACAATCAATATATCAGATTTACTAATTTCTTCTTGTAAATCGGCATAATCTTTAACAATCAAATTAAACTTTCCCGCAATTCGTTCTGCTTTGTCTTTTGTTCTATTAATTAAAGTGATTTGTTCGTTTTTGGTGTGTTTCACAAGATTTTCACAGGTATTTCTACCAATTTTACCAGTGCCAAAAAGTAAAATATTTTTATTTGTAATGTCTTCTACATTTTTAAATATATATTGTACCGAAGCAAATGATACTGAAGTTGCTCCTGATGAAATTTTGGTTTCTGTTTTAATACGTTTGCTTGCTTGAATTACTGAGTTTATCAATCGCTCTAGAAAAGCATTTAATAAATTATTCTTTTTTGAAAATATTGCACTTTTTTTTAACTGATTTATAATCTCGAAATCACCTAGAATTTGACTGTCCAAACCTGAGCCAACTTTAAACATATGTGATATGGCATCCCTGTTTTTATAAACGTAAGCTACTTTTTGGAACTCATCAACTGTTCCAATAGTGTTATCACAAAGTAATTTTATAAGTTGAAAAGGATGTTGAGCAAAACCATAAATCTCAGTTCTATTGCACGTTGATGTCACAATTAAACTTTCTATACCATTCTCTTTAGCTTGATTAAGTAAGTTTAATTTAGAATTTTCATCTAAACTAAAGTGGCCTCTAACCTTAGCATTAGCTTTTTTATAATTTAAACCTATAACATAAAAATAGGTTTCTTTAGAATTATTATATTGCTTCATATGTTCAATAACAAGAATATTAAACAAAATTATGTACCTCATATCAAAAAAAACATCGTTTAAAGAACTTTTAGTGTCGTTTGTGGTTTTTTAAAGTTATTTTTTATAATAATATGATAATTATCATATTTTTGTCGTGATTTCAGTGCATTTGAACAAAATGATTTTTAATGAAACCAAATAAAGAACATAAAACAGAAGTAGCCGATTCGTTAAAAAACATCGCTAAAGGGTTTTTTGAAGAAACAAAAATAGACGATGATTTTAATGTATTAACATATCAAAATAATTCTGTAAAGGTTAAAATCCTTGAGCGCGAAATAGATAGCAGTTTTATTCAGTTTCATTTTTGTTTAAAAGGCTCTAGCAAATTTAATTTCAATAAAGGGAAATATGCCTTAGATATTATAGAAGAGAATTCCTTATTGTTATATAATCCACAACGAGAATTACCAATTAATCTTGAAATTAATCCTAAATCATGGTTAATTACTGTATTAATTTCTATTAAAAAGTTTCATGGGTTATTTTCTCAGGAGGCAGATTATATAAGTTTTTTGAGCGATGATAATAAAGACAAGAAATATTATAAAGACGGAAAAGTTTCGCCTTCAATGGCTATTGTTTTAAATCAATTGATAAACTATAATCTTAATCAATCTATAAAGAACCTCTATTTTAAAGGGAAAGCATACGAGCTTTTAAGTTTATATTTTAACAGAAACGAAGATGCAAATGTCGAACAATGTCCATTTTTAGTTGATGAGACTAATGTAATAAAGATTAAAAAGGCAAAGGATATTATTATATCGAAAATGGCAGAACCTCCAACACTTAAAGAGTTGTCAGAGGAAATACATTTAAGTTTAAAAAAACTTAAAGAAGGGTTTAAGCAAATTTATGGCGATACAGTGTATAGTTTTTTGTTTGAATATAAAATGGAAGTTGCCCGAAAGTTATTAGAATCGGGAGATTATAATGTAAATGAAGTTGGGTTAAAAGTAGGATATAGCACATCAAGTCATTTTATTGCAGCATTTAAAAAGAAATATGGTACAACACCTAAAAAATATATATTGTCTGTATCTTCATAAACTTTAAAATTAAGATTTCCGATTAAGCGAAAAATGAATATGAAAAAAGGTGTTCTATTAGTAAATCTTGGATCTCCGGATAGTTACAACCCTAAAGATGTAAAGAAATATCTGGGTGAGTTTTTAATGGATGAACGTGTAATCGATGTTCCGCTTTGGGCAAGAACTATACTTGTTAAAGGAATTATCTTAAACACACGGCCAAAGGCATCAGCAGCGGCTTATAAAAAAATATGGTGGAAAGATGGATCTCCACTAATTGTAATTTCTGAAAGGCTTCAAGAAAAAATTCAAAAACAGGTTGATATTCCTGTTGCTTTAGCAATGCGTTATGGACGTATGACGATTAAAAAAGGACTTCAGGAATTAGTAGATAAAGGAGTAGATAAGGTTTTAATATTTCCGTTATATCCACAATTTGCTATGGCTACAACCGAAACTATTTTGGTTAAAGCAGAAGAAATAAGACAACTGAATTTTCCAAGTCTTAAATTTGAATCTATTCCAGCATTTTATAACAGGCCTGATTATATAGAAGTGCTCTCAAACGCAATAGAAGACTCATTAAAAGATAAGGAATACGAACATCTTTTATTTTCTTATCATGGTATTCCGGAACGACATATTAGAAAGAGCGATATAACAAAATCACATTGTAAAATTGATAAAACCTGTTGCGAAACACATTCAAAGACACACGATTTTTGTTATAGACACCAATGCTATGAAGTAACAAGGCTGGTAGCTAAAAAACTTCAACTTAAACCTGAAACGTTTTCAACTTCATTTCAATCACGTTTAGGATTTGATCCTTGGCTACAACCTTTCACTGACCTTACAATTGAAGGATTAGCAAAGCAAGGCATAAAAAAAATGGCAATAGTTACACCGGCTTTTGTGAGTGATTGTTTGGAAACTCTTGAAGAAATAGCTATGGAGGGGAAAGAAATTTTTAAGGAAATGGGAGGAGAAGAGTTTACAACTGTTGCCTGTTTAAATGATAATGATGATTGGGCAACCTTATTATCGCAATGGATTAATGGTTGGGCTTCAAAAGATAGAAAAGAGAAATAAGTTAAAATTCAATTCAAGTAATAAATAATAACATTTAATTATTACTTTTATTTTTTCATAACTAAACCAGAAATAATCATGAGATTTTCAACTTTAATAGCAGCAATGCTACTTTTTTTATTGAGCAATACTCAAATCAATGCACAAACATTTAATGAAGAGCTATACTCTGCTTTAGAGTACAGACTTGTTGGACCTTTTAGAGGTGGTCGTAGCGCTGCTGTTACAGGAGTCGAAAATCAACCCAATCTATTTTATTTTGGAGCTACAGGAGGAGGAGTTTGGAAAACTATAAATGGCGGACGTGAATGGGAAAACATTTCTGACGGTTATTTTGGCGGAAGTATAGGAGCCATTACAGTTTCAAAAAGCGACCCTAATGTAATTTATGTTGGAGGAGGAGAAACAACAGTTAGAGGAAATGTGTCTTCTGGATATGGTGTTTGGAAAAGCGTTGATGCAGGAAAAACCTGGACATCTTCAGGATTAAAAAACTCAAGACATATTCCAAGAATCGCTGTACACCCAACAAATTCAGATATTGTATATGCGGGTGTTTTAGGAAATATTTACAAACCAACACAAGAAAGAGGTGTTTACAAAAGTACAGATGGTGGAAAAACATGGCGTAAAATACTAT
>JAGLKH010000453.1 GCA_023141985.1 Flavobacteriaceae bacterium
AATTATCCTCTTCGTTTAAAATATCCTAATAATTTTTTTACATAGCTTTCATCAACACGACAATCTATAACTCCAGCACCAGATTTTGCAAAACTATCTTTATAATAATTAACTTTTTCTTGATAGAATTTACCGTAATTAAATCTTACTTTTTTAGAAGCTGTATTTACTAATAACAGCTCTTCAGATTCTTCATCTTGCATTTGTACCATCCCTAAATTAGGAATGGATTCCTCATGTTTATCATAAACTCTTATTCCTGTTACGTCATGCTTCCCGGAAACAATTTTTAAGGTTTGTTTATAATCCTCTGAAATAAAATCTGATAACACAAAAACAATTGCTTTTTTCTTCATAACATTCGATAAAAACTTTAGTGCTTCAGCGATATTAGTTTGCTTGCTTTTTGGATGAAACTCTATCAATTCGCGAATAATCCTTAGCACGTGAGATCGTCCTTTTTTTGGTGGGATATAAAGTTCTATTTCATCAGAAAATAAGATTAATCCAATTTTGTCATTATTCTGGGTTGCCGAAAACGCAAGCGTTGCTGCTATTTCGGTAATAATTTCATTTTTAAATTGGCTTTCAGTTCCAAACAACTCACTCCCAGAAACGTCTACCATTAGCATCATAGTAAGTTCGCGTTCTTCTTCAAAAACTTTTATAAAAGGTTCTTGATAACGTGCGGTTACATTCCAATCGATATTACGAACATCGTCTCCATACTGATATTGTCTTACTTCGCTAAAAGTCATACCACGTCCTTTAAAGGTTGAATGATATTCACCTCCAAAAATATGATCAGACAAACGACGTGTCTTAATCTCTATTTTACGTACTTTTTTTAGTAATTCTTTGGTATCCATTTTATCAGTAAACAGTGTTCAGTCTTCAGTTTGCAGTAAAATAATTCAGTAAATATTCAACAGGAAACTGCCTACTGCTACTGAATACTGCTGACTGTTTTAAGGTACTTCAATCTCATTTACAATCGTATTGATTATGTCTTCTGAAGTGACATTTTCTGCTTCAGCTTCATAAGTAATTCCAATTCTGTGCCGAAGTACATCGTGAACTATTGCACGGACATCTTCAGGGATTACATAACCTCTTCTTTTAATAAAGGCATAACATTTTGATGCCATAGCTAAATTAATACTCCCACGAGGTGAGGCTCCAAAGGAAATTAAAGGTTTTAAATCAGCGAGTTTATATTTTTCCGGATAACGTGTAGCAAAAACAATATCGAGAATATATTTTTCAATTTTCTCATCCATATAGACCTCACGAACTGCTTTTTGAGCATTCAAAATTTGTTCTATAGACACTACAGAATTTACTTTTTCGAAACCTCCTTTTAAATTCGCCCTAACAATTAATTGCTCTTCATCCATCTTTGGATAATCTATAACTGTTTTTAACATAAAACGGTCGACTTGTGCTTCTGGCAGAGGATATGTTCCTTCTTGTTCTATTGGATTTTGTGTTGCCATAACCAGAAAAGGTTTGTCTAGTATAAAAGTCTCATCGCCAATGGTTACTTGCTTTTCTTGCATCGCCTCCAGTAATGCAGATTGCACTTTTGCCGGAGCTCTGTTTATCTCATCGGCAAGAACAAAATTGGCAAATATTGGTCCTTTTCTTATTGAGAAATCATTCTCTTTCATATTATAAATTAGAGTCCCAACCACATCTGCAGGTAATAAATCCGGGGTAAATTGTATTCTGCTAAAGCTGCCGTCTACAGCTTGTGCAAGTGTGTTTATTGCAAGTGTTTTTGCTAGCCCGGGAACACCTTCAAGTAAAATATGTCCTTGCCCAAGTAAGCCAATAAGCAAGCGTTCTACCATATGCTTTTGACCTACGATTACCTTATTCATTTCCAAAGTTAGTAAAT
>JAGLKH010000454.1 GCA_023141985.1 Flavobacteriaceae bacterium
TTGTTTATAGAAACGCATTTTGATCCTGCAAATGCTAAAAGTGATGGTGCTAATATGTTGCATTTAGATCATTTAGAACACTTATTGGCTAATTTGATTGCCATAAGAAAAACTGTAAATTCATTGTAAAATCTAATATAAAGAAACTGCTTCTTTAATAATATCAATAAAAATATTATCATCTATTTCTTCTAAAGTTTTATATCGTAATGAAATCATCATTTTACGATTTTCGGTAACATGACAGTATTTATGAATTTGTATTTGATTTCCTTTCCAAAAACCAACATCTACATATTGTTTTTTTAAACTTGCTGCTATAAAACATAGTGGTTTACCATATATATAATAAAAAGGAATCTTGTATTTATACTTCAATTCGGCTTCTGGAATAGTATTTTCAATAAGTAGCTGTAAATGCATGAGCATAGAACGATAGGGCTCTGGTTGATTAAGTATGTAATCTTCGGCTGGGTTCATAAACAATAAATTTAAAATAAAATCTCTTACCTTCGTATGCATCCTAAAGTATAAAATCATTCTTAATTACTTTAAATAATCAATATGGATATTAAAAATCTATTTACCTATCTTTTATTAATAACACTTTCATTTTCTTGCTCTACAAAACAAACCTATAAAGATGCTTTAATTATTAAAGGCGGAACAATTATAGATGTATCTCAAAACGGTACATCATCTAACGATGTGTCAGATAAAGCCATCATTATAAAAGCTGATACCATATTTAAAATTGTTGATGCAACTTTGATTTCTGATACTCAAGAACATATTATTGATGCTTCAGGCAAATATATTATGCCAGGTTTAACCGATGGATTCGCCATAATAAACAATCAAAATTATGCCAATGCATTTTTATATATGGGAATTACAGATATAATTGGCGTAGAGAGTTTCCGTAGAGGGAAGTTTTATCACGACGCAAACCCTTCTCCAAATGTGCATATGCTAGAATCAGTAGGAGACACACCTGTTTCTAATCAACAACTATTAGATAGTATTCATAAACTTCATAACAATGGTGTAGAAATTTTGTTAATGATGTATAAACTCACTCCAAACCAACTGGAATTAGCACATAACGAAGCAAAAAGGTTAGGAATGGGCACAATTGGTGAACTCGGATTTACTTCATATAAAAAAGGGATGGATCTGGGTGTAGATGCATTTGTCCACACTACACGTTATTCGCTTGATGTTGCACCAGATTCAATGGCTGTAAAAGTAGCCGAGCAACCTTTTAGCAATGATTTGGGAAGTCCAAAATGGCGTTACTACCAATACTTAACTAACCTTAAAGAAGGAAACGAAGCCTTACAGCACCATGCAAAAAATTTAGGAAACTCCAATTCGTATATTATGCCAACTTTTGGGCTATTGTATCTCGATATGCCTTTTGCTAAAAATCCTTGGAATGAAAAAGTTGCATCAATTATTGATAGTAGTGATATTAATCGTCCAGCCGATAAAATTACCGGAAAACATAATTATCCTCCTGAAGAATTAACAGCTTATCAAAAATTAGGTTTTAATGAGCTTATGATCGAGAAAACCTACTATAAAAAAGGTGCTAAATATATTTCCGGAAGTGGTACAGATGTTTGGGGTACTATGCCAGGAATTTCATTACACCAGGAGCTTGAAGTTCTTTCACGAACTGGTTTAACTAATAGAGAAGTATTAGCCGCTTCGACATCAAATTTTAATGATGCCTTTGGATTAAAATTTGGTAAAATTA
>JAGLKH010000455.1 GCA_023141985.1 Flavobacteriaceae bacterium
GCTACGCTGCTACCTTCGTAACAAAGTGTATTTTGTTTCTCGGTAATACTTGCAATGACGTTTTGAAAATGATTCAAGTATTCGTTGGCATGAGATATTGCATACGCTAATTGCTGAACTATATTTGCTCCTGCATTTTGGTATAAAGAAATATCTACGCTTAAAATATTTTTATTTAAAGTAGAATTTTTAACAATAGATTCTAATATTTTATGGTCTTTTTTTAATGTATAATACCAATTTCCAGTTTTTGCAAGGTTACCGATAATATCCAGGTTTATATAGATTTCTGCTTTTGTAGGAATAACAATCAATTTTTTCATATATTCTTCTGAAAGAAATTGTAATTCAAAATGAAGCGTGGTAGAAGTGAGGTTAATTTCTTGGAGTAATATTTCTATTGCAATGTCTTTCGATGGAATAATAAATTTAATGTTATCTGCACCGCGATTTAATACTTCTAAAGCTTTTTGATTAGCCTTTTTTGAATCAGTAACAAATATAGTTTGACAAATTTTCCAAGATGTAGCTTTAGTATTAGAATCATCAGGTAGGTTTAACAATTCATCTGCATGATAAAATGGTTTTACGTCTATACCTTCAGGAGAATTCCAAATTAAAGCCTCATTATAATCGTTACCTTTTAAATCTAACTGGATTTTTTGTTTCCAGGCTTTTGCTGAAATACTTTCAAACTCATTAAACGACAATTTATTCATCCTTTTTTTGTTTTGCTATGCTATCTTCGTATTCGATTAAATAAATTTCTTCGTTATCTTTTTTCATATGGTATTTTTCACGACCATATTTTTCTATACCTTCTTCATCACTCAATTTTTTTATTTCTTTGCTGTCTTTTTTTATTTCTTTATTGTAATATTCTTTTTCTTCTTCTAAATCTTCAATGTCATTATTGAGTTCATTATGAATGAACCAAGAATTGCTGTCAAAAAAAAGCATCCAAATAGAAAACACAATGAATATGAGAAAGAATATGTTTTTAAAAGGTTTTATAAAACGCTTATATTTATTTTGTGATTTTTGCATTTATAATCTTTCATTAATAATTGTTCTAACAATATCTACGGCTACTGTATTGTATTTATTATTTGGAATTATAATATCTGCAAACTCTTTCATAGGTTCAATAAATTGATCATGCATTGGTTTTAAAGTATTTTGATATCGTGACAATACTTCATCAATATCTCTGCCACGCTCAGCAATATCACGTTTTAAACGACGTATTAAGCGCTCATCACTATCGGCATGAACAAATATTTTAATATCGAACATATCTCTTAATTCTGGATTAGTAAGAATTAAAATACCTTCGACAATCATTACTTTTCTGGAATGCGTTAAAATGGTATCTCCTGTTCTATTATGTTTTACAAACGAATATACGGGTTGATGTACCGGCTTACCTTTTTTAAGTTTTTTTAAATGGTTTGCTAGTAATATAAAATCTATAGATCTGGGATGATCAAAATTAATTTTAATACGTTCGTCGTAAGATAAAGAGGTAGTATCTTTATAGTATGAGTCTTGCGAGATAACTCCAACGACACCTTCGGGAAGCTCGTTTAAAATTTGATTTACTACTGTTGTTTTACCGCAACCTGTTCCCCCTGCAATCCCTATAATAAGCATTACTAATTAATTTGATTAGTTCAACAAATTTAATATTATTTCTTCGGAATAATTTTAACAATCCCAACATGTTCTACACCAACATAAATATAACCATCTGGACCTTGTTTAACGCTTCTAACTCGACCTAAACCTTCAATTAATTTTTCTTGTTCTACAACTTTGTTGTTTTTTAGTACACAACGATTTAAATACTGAAATTTTAAGGATCCTACTAATAAATTACCTTTCCATTTTGGATAGATATTACTGGTAACAAATGCCATTCCGCTTGGTGCAATAGAAGGATCCCAATAGTGTAAAGGCTGCTCCATTCCAGGTAATGCTGTTATATCGGTAAATTTTGTGCCACTATAGTTAATACCATAACTAATTATTGGCCATCCATAGTTTTTTCCAGCTTCAATTATATTAATTTCATCTCCACCTCGAGGTCCATGTTCGTGAGTCCATAATTCACCGGTTTCCGGATGTAATATCATGCCTTGTGGATTACGATGTCCGTAGGAATAAATGGCTTTTTTTGCATCAGGATCTTTAACAAAAGGATTGTCTTTAGGAATTTGCCCATCATCATGTAATCGGTATATCTTTCCACAATCGCGTTCTATGTCTTGTGGATT
>JAGLKH010000456.1 GCA_023141985.1 Flavobacteriaceae bacterium
CACTTGAAGCCGCAATTTTTGGAGTGTATTTGCATGGCAAAGCTGCTGATATTGCTGTTGCAGACTTTGGCTATGAATCGTTAATAGCAAGTCATATTATTGAATATTTAGGTGAAGCTTATAGGGATTTGTTTAAACAACCTGAAGAGCCTCCAAAAGAAGAAAACAAAGACACTCCCGGAGGAGGAGAATTATATGTATAAAAATACCCCCAAATAGAGTCTAACTTTTTGGGGGCACTTCAACTTGCGGCTTTTTAATGTGTCTTTAAATAATATTATTTAATCTCCAGCTCTTCAAAAAGCTCTACTAATTTTGGGTTAGAAGGCCTTGGTGCATCAGCAGTTACAATATTTCCATCAGGATCGATTAACAAAAATCTTGGAATGCCTGTAATTTTATAACCTTGAACAAAATCGGATTGCCAGGCCTTATCAGAAAATAATTGAATACCTCCTAATTCTTTTTCGGCTACCATTTTTTTCCATCCATCTTTTGAAGCTTCTATCGTTTTTTCTTTATATCCTCTTCCATCATCAACCGAAATACTAACAAACTCAATGTTTTTACCATGATAGTTACTTTCTACTACTTTTAGTGAAGGAATTTCTCTTTTGCAAGGGCCACACCAGGTTGCCCAGATATCTACATATACATACTTGCCTTTTAGATCTGAAAGTGAAGTCGTTCCGCCTTTAAAATTTTCGTAGTTTTCAAAAACCGGCGATGGTGACCCTTTAGGAAATGCTTCACGTAATGCCAATTTTGAATTGAAATATCGCTCTACAGATCTTATGGTTTTTGGTATATCATTACCTGTATTGGCAAGATGTAAAGAATCTACAGTCGCATATTGCAACTTTAAATTTTCATAACCTGTTTTGTAATTATTTATGGCCTTATCAAGATCTTCTTTTTTTCCATCATTAAATAGATCGGCAGGAAAAGATTCTCCTCCCAATAAATAAAATTTAATTATAAAGTTATTGATATCCGCATCATCACCTTCATAAGCAATAGTATTATCAAAATCTTCATAGTCTAAAGTAAAAGATGAAACAGTATTGTTTTTTAAATAGAGGCTACCATATTCATCACCATATTTAAAAGAATAATCTCCGGCTTCAACTTTTAGAGTGTCACTAAAAGTTCCATCTTCATTTACTGTAATTATTTTTTCATAATCTTTACCTTGAAAGATCCTCAAAGTATTATTGTCATGTGGATTTGTGATTTTTCCGGATAGGCTTACATAATCTTTAGGTTCATTTTGGCAGGCAAATAGTGTTAATACTATTGCAAATAGGGCTAATAAATTTCTCATTATCAAAATATTTTAATTTTTATGATTTCAAAATTAATAGAATATGCTTTATTAGCATATTAATTAACATTTATTTGGATATAATTCTGCGAATGCTGAATTTTGAGCACATAATTATACTAACATGGATTCCTTTCATTATATATCAGCAGAATCACTTAATTTAAAAACTATTAGTGATATAATCTTTAGCAATAAGCCTCTTAAATTATCGGAAGAAGCTATAAGCAAAATTGAGAATTGCAGAAGCTATTTAGATAAAAAAATGCAAAGCCACAAAAGCCCTATTTATGGTATCAATACAGGGTTTGGCTCCTTATATAATGTTAAAATCTCACCAAAGAACCTCACAAAATTACAAGAAAATTTAATGATGTCTCACGCCTGCGGTACCGGAGAGTTGGTACCTCAAGAGATTGTTAAACTCATGTTATTGTTAAAAATACAAGCTTTAAGTTATGGACATAGTGGTGTACAATTACAAACTGCTAATCGACTTATAGATTTTTATAATAACGACATTCTGCCTATTGTTTATACCCAGGGATCGCTTGGTGCTTCGGGAGATTTAGCACCTTTAGCACATTTGTCTTTACCACTAATTGGTAAAGGAAAAGTTTGGTTTGAAGGTGAAATTGTTGAAGCAGGCAACATTCTAAATAAATTTAATTTTGAACCCATCACTCTTAAATCTAAGGAAGGTTTAGCATTATTAAACGGAACCCAGTTTATGAGTGCTTACGGCATTCATTTATTATTAAAATCGTATAAACTATCTTATTTGGCCGATTTAATTGGTGCTATTTCCTTAGATGCTTACGACGGCAGAATAGAACCATTCGATGCGCTTGTACATTTGGTCAGGCCTCATAACGGACAGCTAAAAACGGCAGAGCGCATAAGAGAATTTTTAGAAGGCAGTGAATTAATTAATCACCAAAAAAAGCATGTTCAGGATCCCTATTCGTTTAGATGCATGCCCCAGGTACATGGTGCTACCAAAGACACATTGGCATTTGTTAAAAAAACAGTGGTCACCGAAATTAATTCGGTAACAGATAACCCTAATATTTTTGTTGGGGAAGATAAAATTATATCCGGGGGCAATTTTCATGGGCAGCCTTTAGCTTTAGCTTTAGACTATCTTAAAATTGCAATGGCAGAGCTTGGTAATATTTCTGAACGTAGAATCTACCAATTGGTAATAGGTACTCGCGAATTACCGGATTTTCTCGTCGATAACCCGGGATTAAACTCAGGTTTAATGATTCCTCAATATACAGCAGCAAGTATAGTAAGTGCAAATAAACAATTGGCAACTCCGGCAAGTGTAGATTCTATTGTATCTTCTAATGGCCAGGAAGATCATGTAAGTATGGGAGCTAATGCTGCAACCCAGGCGTTAACACTTGTAAATAATGTAGAGCGTATTTTGGCCATCGAATTATTTAACGCTTCACAGGCATTACAGTTGAGAGCACCACTAAAATCTTCCGGGTTTATTCAATCTTTTTTAAGTAGTTATAGAGAAGAGGTCCCTTTTGTTAATGAAGATAGAATACTACACAACGATATTGAAAATTCCATAGCATTTATTAGCGATCTCCAGATCGATAATGAACTCATTTAATCGAAAAGAATTCCTCTATGGCTCTGCCTCGAGGTTTCAGATGAAAAGCTTGCCTTGAGCGTGTCACATTGAGCATTATCAAAAAGTAAAATATATTTTACTTTGTAGATAGTAAACGAAGTTTATCGAAATGCAGTCGAAAGGTCATTCCCCTGTGTCACACTGAGCGCAGTCGAAGTGAAAACCGGAATCTAAAATTCTTTATTGCAAATTACTGAAAATCAGGACGTCATTGCGAATTCCGAAAGTGAAACGCATCGAAATGAAGCAATCTCATTCTCATTAGTGAGATTGCTTCTTCATTTCGTTGCACTACATTCATCGCAATGACGTAATTTATAGATTTTCAACAAGTATTGAGTTTCCTTACATCAAACTCAGGTTTCTAGTGAAGTCATTTTTTATTGAATATTTTAATACCTAAAAGCTATAAAATGTAAAATTCATAGGTAAAGGGAGAGTTCAAAAGAGTTAAATAGCGAATTATACCAATATATGTGCAGTTTATCGAAATGTATAGAATATTTTGAGTTTTTTCACAGAAAGATTTTAACTTTGATTTTAAGAAGTAACATCTATTATTTCTTATTTAATAATACTTTTTTGATTAAAAAGCATTTGATTAATAGCAAATTAAATGCCTCTTTCCTACCTGTATTTAGCATGCATATGTTAGATCAATTTTGCTTATTGTAAAGTTGATGTAAGTCCCTCATTTACGGTACTTAATTTATTGTTATGTAAACAAATTATTAATTAAATCAATTATTATGTTTATGTACAATTTTACTCTTTACGGGAAAAATGTAAAGCCCACCAAATCTTCTTTGAATATAAAGAATATTTGTTCGAAATTTTTGAAAAGTATAGCAGGCTTTGCAGTCGTTATGCTTTTTTTATTGTCTGCAAATAATTTACAGGCACAGGTTGTTGATATTGATGGAAATCCTTTTGAATGGGGAACACTACAAATTACAACTTTACCAACACATGATTATGTACATGATCCATCTGGAGGTGGAGTGGTAGATAATCAGTTTACTGAAGGCTCTAAAGATTTTATGGATGCTGGTCTTGGTACTGTAGATCATCCACAACATTTAGTTTGGGCTTGGGGACAAACCAAAGCTAAGAATGATATTGAAAATGCCGCAGCAGTTGTTATACAGAATCCAGTACTTAATGATACACTTAGATCTGGTAGCTATCTCTTTTTTGCGGGCGACAGACGTAGTACCAATGGAGATGCGCAAATTGGGTTCTGGTTTTATCTTAATGGGACTGGTGCAGTTATGGACGAGGCCAATGGAGGTTATTTTACACCTGAACACGCTGCTGGCGATTTATTAATTTTAAGTGACTTTACAGCAGGTGGAGATTTTGCGACAGTTACTGTTTATGAATGGGTTGGATTTGGCAATGGTGATTCTGGTCCAGATCTTCAATTAGATTTAAGAGAGGATATTGGAGCAGAAGTTGCCATTAATAATAAACAAGTTTGGCCTGTACCTACTGGTTGGACTTATGGAGATCCTACATATGCACTTAATGCGTTTTATGAAGGTTTTGTTGACTTATCAGGTGTATTGGGAGATACCGATTTTTGTAGTGCAAGTTGGTTGTTAGAAACCAGATCATCACAGGAATTAACAGCATCTTTAGATGATTTTGCTGGAGGTACTTTTGATTTAACTCCAACAGCTCAAATTTTTGGAGCCGATATAACTTGTGGAGATGAATCTACAACATTAACAGCAATAACTACACCAGCTTTTGGTGGTTTTGGTGTTACTTATACATGGTATAAAGCTTTAAACCCTCCTACTCTTGATCCTGATGTTGATGACTTTCTTGGAAATGGAGAAACTTACAATGCAACAGGACCGGGGACCTATTATCTTATAGTATCCAATCAAGGATGTACAACAGCCTCTGCACCTCTTGTAATAAACGAAACACCGTTAGATGATTTAATTGTGGATTGTCCTGATGATGTTACAGTAGATTGTACAAATTTAAGTGGAGCATTTACTCCATGGTTAGAAGGTTTTTCTACAAGTGGAGGAGCCAATCCAAATGTAGTTTATACCGCAACAGTAGATGGTAATCCAGTAGATTTTGCTCAACTATCAGCACCTGCCGATGTTTGTGCAGGAGCAGTAATTACAGTGACATTACAAGTAACAGATGATTGTGACCAAGATGAACAATGTAGTTCTACATTTACTTTAACTGCAGACACGATTGATCCAGTATTTGATCAAG